>JBPCWB010000686.1:0-11889 GCA_051009955.1 Hyphomicrobiaceae bacterium
ACGGAGCGGTTCACGGCGTTCCTGCTCCGTTGCTGTCGGTCGTCCGGTTTGCCCGCACTCACCGGCTCGGCCAGCGAGAGGCGAGACACGTGGGGGAATGTCAAGCGTTCTCGTCTCTCGCACGCAATATGAGCAATGCTGCGGCCGCGTTCGATCGCCGCCAATGATTGCGCGATCAGGCAGTTATGCTGTTGTGTGCCGTTGAGAGTCCCTTCCGTATTGTGCTCAAAAGCGCATGAGGCCTGTTCGCTCTGCTTCAACGGTGTTCTTGATTGCCGCTCGCGAAGCCGCCTGCAGTTCGCAGGCAACGCGAGTCAGGTCGTTTCTTCCGTTCGACGGGTGCGCGGTGCAGCGTTTCATCGCTGCTGCATTGTCGGCAGTCCGTAGTGAACGAAGCCTGCCCACAGTGCCGGGTTTTGGTAATCTCGTCGCGTGTGGATGCTGGCCGTCCGCAGGTCGAACTCGATACCCGAACCAAGTCCAGGATCGCGTTGGCGATAAGTATTGCGATCGGTTCGTGTATCTCCAAATACTCTTCGTGCCCGCCGATACCTTGCGCCGTTTGTCGCAGAGGTCATGAAACGAGTCATGAGCGCTTGCGTTGCCTCGTCATCCACATTCCACAAACTCATGACGACTTGCCAGGCGCCAGCGTAGTGCCACGCTCGCGCCAATCCAAAAACGCCGCCTCCGAAGACCTTGCCGAGTCCGGTTTGGCAGGCGCTCATTACGACAATCGGATTGACAAATTCCCGGGCGAGGTTCGAACGCAGACGCTTGATGTCGCGGCCGAACAAATGCCCGCCTTTTAACGCCAGGAAACTGCCGTCCATTGGGTTCACCGCATCGGCAATCCCATGTGTCGCGAAGTAAATCAGGCGCGGGCGCTTTTTGAGCGCTTTCAGTATGCTTTTGCGTGTGGCCGCGCCGCCGATCAACGGAGCTGCGCCCGTTAGTATTCCAACGCGGATGGCCTCGCTCTTGGCGGCCGGTAAGGCCTTGAACAGCCAATTCCTGTCTCTCGAGAGGTCAGGGTCGCCGACAACAAGCGCGGAGCCCAAGGTGCCAGATCGAGGCGGATTGGCGAAATCTCTCGCGAGAAGCGCATCGATGTCCGGCAGCAAGACAATCGCGACATGATCAATCAGGTGTTTGTCACCGACAGGTAGTGCCGCGAATGGCAATGTACCGATGTCGGCGGCGGGCAGTATCAGCAGGCGGTTGAATCCAGTTTGCGTCGGGCCGCCGCTGCCGGAGCGAATGAGCCTTTCACGGATTGGTGCAGGCAGCACCAGATCCGCTGCATCAGCGAGGGTCACGACCAACGGGCCCGCTTGCGAATTGTCGCCGACACCACGCTTCGTTTTGACAGGCTGTTGTCGCACGGAGCGCTTGGCTTTGCGGGTGCGCCTTGCTTTGCGTCTGCGCACTGGCATGCGTGCCTCGGCAAGTGCCGTAACACCCATGCTGCTGCGCACGAGCTCGGCGAGGGGCAAAGGTGGCAGCGGGACGGTTGCGGCTGCCTCGAGGCCGAGAGACGTAACAAACCAGGCACAGAGCGAATATTGACCGTCGACGGCGCCGACATCGTAGATGAGAGCGGCTGTTCTTGTGTCCTTGCTGGACGTTGACGGCGATCGGCTAGGTCTGCGACGTGCTCCGTCGATAGCATTCAGTTTTGCACGAATGCGATTCAGAATCTCTGAGGCGGACTGGCGTTCCAACGCAATGCGCGCCTTCTTGGGAACGAAGTAGGCGCCACTCCGCATCTTCCACTTGAAGCCGACCAGAGATCTTGCGTGCGTGACCATCGCGCGCTTAAGGCCATTCAGCGTCGGGCTGCACATATGTGTAATTGGCTTGCCGTCAAAAGCGCTATAGACCAGCGCGTCCGACGGAGCCTTGACACGAGCGGAAGCCGATTGCGGAAAGACTGCAATCGACGTCAATCCGGCGATCATCACTGCACATCGCAAAGACCGCAGCCAGCTCATCATGTGTCCTCCAGATAAGCGTTGAGCGAGAAGTCGTTTCAGCTAACCAGCCGCATTCTACAGCTTATGATTGTGGCTGCGCATGGCTTTCGAACAAGCAACTTGAGGTGATTCAACTTTGGCCTCCGATCGAGACGTTTCCTTTCGTTATCGCATCGACCCTCTGAACACTGATGAGCGACGAAAAGAGGTTTGCCCACAAAAGGGTGATGAGTTTTCTTGATACAGATCAATTCGCAATTCTTTCGCAGGTGCGAAATCAGTTTCGCAGGTGCAAAAAAGCCGTTGCGTACGGTGCGAGGCTGTCATGGAAACGAAATACCTGTTGACCATTGGTGGCGCGGCCATAGTTGCCGGCCTCGGATTTCTCATCTTTGGTGGGGACGGCACGCAGTTGCCCGACGACATTGCCTCCGGCAACGGGCGCATCGAAGCGGTCCAAGTTGATATTTCGACGAAGATCGCCGGCAGGGTGGAGGCGATATCGGCCAAGGAAGGCGATCTCGTTCAAGCCGATCAGACGGTAGCGCGGATCGATGCGGCGCAATTGCGCGCGCAACGGCTGCGCGCCGAGGCAGACATCGCCAATGCCGAGAGCCAGGTGGCGGCAGCCGAGGCGGTCATCGCGCAATCAAAAGCGAAGCTCATCTTAGCGGAGCAGGAACTCTCGCGCTCCAGCCGGCTCGTGAAACAGGGCCATACCAGCGCCGAAACCTATGATACGCGGGTCAGCGAGCAGGCCGTTGCCAAGGCCAATCTCTCGTCAGCGCAGGCTACACTCGTGGCCCGACAACGCAGTGTCGATTCAGCGAAAGCGATCGCCGCGGAAATTCAGACTCAGATCGATGACTGCATATTGAAATCACCGACGATGGGCCGCGTGCTCTACCGCCTGTCGGAACCCGGCGAAGTACTTGGGGCCGGGGGCAAGGTCCTGACCCTGGTGAACCTCGCCGACATCTACATGGAGATCTTCTTGCCGTCCGCAGAGGCCCATCGCGTCAGCATTGGTGCAGAGGCCCGCATCAAGCTCGATATTCTTGATGTCGCAGTCCCTGCCAAGGTCAGCTTCGTTTCGCCTGAGGCTCAATTCACGCCGAAACAGGTGGAGACACCGAGCGAACGCGACAAGCTGATGTTCCGCGTCAAGGTTCGTGTACCTTCCGAGCTGGTTCTCAAATACATCGAAAGAGTCAAGACAGGCGTCCGCGGCGTCGCCTACGTTCGCCTCAGTCAGACGAGTGGCGAGAAATCCGAGTGGCCAGAGTTTTTGCGGAAACTGCCGCCCGAGGTCATGCCTTCGGCAACGAGTTCCGCCAACTAGGCAGACCTGCGCGACGTCCGTCCTGCGTAAGGAAAGCGAAATGCCCGATCAAGTGTACCTGGCAGCGCGCGTTGACGGCGTCACGCATGCGTACGGAAATGTTCGCGCGCTTGATGCCGTGACACTTGAAGTCCCGGCAGGGAAAATGGTTGGGCTACTCGGCCCCGACGGCGTCGGCAAGTCGACGCTCCTGGGCCTCATCTCCGGTGCACGCAAGCTGCAGCAAGGTTCTCTCAGAGTGCTGGGCGGCGATATTGCGTCGACCGTCCATCGCAACAGCGTGGGACCGCGTATCGCCTATATGCCGCAGGGACTCGGCAAGAACCTCTACTCCGAATTGAGCGTTGCCGAGAACCTGGATTTTTTTGGCAGTCTGTTCGCTCAGGGGCGCGCCGAGCGGAAGGCGCGGATCGAGCGGCTCACAAAGGCGACCGGGCTGTTTCCATTCCTCGATCGCCCAGCCGGCAAACTATCGGGTGGCATGAAGCAAAAACTCGGGCTCTGCTGCGCACTGATACACGATCCGGACCTGTTGATCCTCGATGAACCGACGACGGGCGTGGACCCGCTCTCACGGCGCCAGTTCTGGGAGTTGATCGAGGCCATCCGGACCGAGCGGACCGGCATGAGTGTCCTTGTCTCAACGGCCTATATGGATGAGGCGGAGGTCTTCGATTGGCTGGCTGCCATGGATGCGGGGAGAATCCTCGACACCGGCACCCCGGCAGACCTGAAAGCAAGGACGGGCACCGATGATTTGGAGGCTGCCTTCGTGCAGCTCCTGCCGGAAGCCAAGCGAGACGGCAACATCGAGCTGTCTATCCCACCGCTTGAAAAGATCGCAGGCGCGCCGGCCATTGTTGCCAAAGGACTGACGCGCCGTTTTGGTGATTTTACCGCCGTCGACGATGTCAGCTTCGAGATTCAACAAGGCGAGATCTTCGGCTTTCTGGGTTCGAACGGCTGCGGCAAGACGACGACGATGAAGATGCTCACGGGCCTGCTGCCCGCATCCGAGGGCGAAGCATTCCTATTCGGTAAACCAGTCGACGCCAAGGATCTCGAAATCCGCAAGCGTGTCGGCTTCATGTCGCAGGCGTTCTCGCTCTATGGCGAGCTGACGGTTGCGCAGAATCTGACGCTGCATGCGCGGCTGTTCCACCTTACTCCGGAAAAGACTGCACAGCGGATCGACACGCTGCTCGATCGCTTTGATCTGAGAGAGCACGTGAGTGCGTTGGCTTCATCGTTGCCTCTTGGCCTTCGCCAACGCCTGTCGCTTGCAGTCGCGATCATCCATGAACCGGATATGCTCATCCTAGACGAGCCCACGTCGGGCGTCGATCCGGTCGCGCGCGACGCGTTCTGGGAACTGCTGATCGAGCTCTCGCGCCGCGACAAGGTGACCATCTTCATCTCCACGCATTTCATGAATGAGGCGCTGCGCTGCGACCGGATCTCGCTGATGCATGCCGGGCAGGTGCTGGTCTATGACGAACCCGCCCATCTCGTTGAGGCAAAAGGCGTGGCCTCGCTTGAGGAAGCCTTCATCGGCTACATTCAGGAGGCCATTGGCAATGCCGATGGCGACGACAACGACGGCGTAGCAGCAGTGTTGGCGGCAGCTCCATCCCATGTCCCCGATGCGCGTCCAGCTAGTCATACGTCGCCCGGCTTCAGCCTTCGCCGACTTCTTGCCTACAGTTATCGCGAGATGATGGAGGTCATGCGTGATCCCGTTCGACTGGCGTTCTCATTTCTTGGCAGTTCGATTCTATTGATCGTTATCTCTTACGGCATCTCGCTCGATGTCGAAGACCTGACATACGCAGTTCTCGATCTCGACCGCACGCCGCAGAGCCGCGCCTACCTGCGCAACTTCGCTGGTTCGCGTTATTTCGTCGAGAAGCCGGAGATTCGAAACAAAGCCGAACTCGAAAGGCGTCTCAAATCGAACGATATCACGCTCGCAATCGAGATACCTCCGGACTTCGGCCGAAAGCTGAAGCGCGGCGAAACACCGAGCGTTTCGGCCTGGATCGACGGAGCCAACACGACGCGAGCCGGTACGATCGAGGGCTACGTCAGCGGCGGGCATGCCCTCTACCAGTCCGGTCTTGCAACGGCTGCGGGCATCAACGTGAATGCGATTTCCAAGGTGAAACTGGAGCCACGCTACCGCTACAACCCGTCTTTCGAGAGTATCTTCTCGATGGGGCCGAAGACGCCGGCGATGCTGCTATTGATGTTTCCGGCCATCCTGATGGCCGTCAGTATGGCGCGCGAAAAGGAAATTGGCACGATCACGAATTTCTACGTCACGCCGACAAGCAGGCTCGAATTCCTGATTGGCAAGCAGCTGCCCTACATCGGCATCGCCATGTTGAACTTCTTTATTCTGACGCTGCTCGTCGTGTTCCTGATGCAGGTGCCGTTGAAGGGAAGCCTGTTGGTACTGATCGTAGGGGCCGTTCTTTACGCCGCCGCATCGACCGGATTTGGCCTGCTCATTTCGTCGATCACAAAGTCGCAGGTCGCCGCCGTTTTCGCAGTAACGATCCTTTCGATGCTGCCGACGATGCAGTTTTCCGGAATGATCCAGCCAGTATCGACGCTGGAAGGCGGCGGACGCATCATCGGATCGCTCTGGCCGGCAACCTATTACATGCACTTGAGTGTTGGCGCATTCACCAAGGGCCTGAGCTTCCCTGATCTGGCACCGGATTTATTGGCGCTTGCTGCATTTGGACCGATTTTCCTTATCGTCGCCGCCGTCTTCCTGAAAAAGCAGGAGGCGTGAGATGCTGACTTGGGTGAATATCTATTGGCTCGGCACAAAGGAACTGCGCAGCGTCTTCAGCGATGTCTTCCTGGTCGGTCTCATCATATGGGCGTTCAGTTTCTCGATCTATTCGCGGGCGAGTGCCATCAGCGAGTCGGTCAACAATGCATCGATAGCAATTGTCGACGAAGATCGATCCACGCTCTCGCGAGCCCTGCAGAACGCACTCTACCCGCCCTATTTCAGGCGTCCCGAAGTGATCGAGGCGACGGACGTCGATGCCGCGATGAACCAGGACCGCTTCATGTTCGTCGTCGTAATCCCGCCGAACTTTGAAAAGGATGTGCGCCAAGGCAACCGGCCCACCGTGCAGATCAATATTGATGCGACCGCGGTCGCGCAGGCGAGCCTTGGGAACGGCTACATCCAAAACATTATCGTCGACGAAGTGAACCGCTTTGCCAATCGTTCCGACGCTTCCCCGCCCAGCTTGGTCGACCTGGTCGAACGCCGCTCCTTCAATCCCAATGGGACGGGAATGTGGTTCAGCGCAATCGTCGCGTTGCTCGATCAGCTCTCGATGCTGACGATCGTACTCACGGGAGCGGCACTCATCCGCGAGCGCGAACACGGAACGATTGAACACCTCCTCGTCATGCCGCTCACGTCATTTCAGATCGCCATGGCAAAGGTATGGGCCAACGGGCTGATCATTCTGGTTGCATTTACGCTGTCGGCTCTATTTGTCGTCGAAGGTATTCTGGATGTACCTGTTGCCGGATCCCGTTTGGTGCTGCTTGGCGGCACGACGATCTATCTGTTCGCAGCGGCGGCCATCGGCATCTTCCTCGGAACGATCGCGAGAACGATGGCGCAATTTGCGTTGCTAATGCTGATGACGATCATGCCGATGATGTTGTTGTCGGGCGGTATGACGCCGATCGAGAGTCAGCCCGAGATCATTCGTCCAATCACATGGCTGCTACCCTCGCGCCATTACATGGCCTTTGCCCAAGCCGTCGTCTTCCGCGGTGCCGGCTTCGACATTGTCTGGCCGCAGCTACTCGCTGTCGCGGGTCTTGGCGCCGTCTTCTTTTCGGCCAGCCTCGCGCTCTTCCGCCGATCAATTTCCGTGAGCAAGTAGGAACAAACCCATGGCTTCTGAAGCACCACAAGAACTGGTCCCCGTTGAGCCCAAGTCAAAGCGTGTAACCAAGCGCAAAGCGTCGCCGCCTGCTAAGCCGATCACAGGCAAGGCAGTTGAGCCCCTGGAATTGCCGGAACTGCGGGGATTGCCGTATGTCCCGGATCGCGACTCGCATTCATCTACGGCCTTGGCCGAGGTGCTGGACCGGGCGACTCACGCGACGCTTGCAAAACTCACCATGGGTCTATCGCCAGCATCGCTCATGGCCGCATATTTCGACTGGCTCACTCACATTGCCGCAGCACCCGGCAAACGGATGCAGCTGGCAGAGAAAGCCACGCGCAAATGGATGCGCCTGCAACAATACGCTGTTGATTATGCGCTCAGTGGCGGACGAGCCGAATGCTGCATTGAACCCTTGCCGCAGGACCGCAGGTTCCAGGCCAAGGAATGGCAGCAATGGCCGTTCAACGTGCTCTACCAGTCGCATTTGTTGGCGCAGCAGTGGTGGCATGTGGCGACAACGGGCGTTCCTGGCGTATCGGCTCAGCACGAGCGAGTCTTGGAGTTCACTGCCCGCCAGATCCTCGATAAGTATGCGCCGTCTAATTTCGCGCTGACCAATCCGGAGATCCTGGCCAAGGCACAGAAGGAAGGCGGTCAGAACTTCGTACGTGGCTTCCACAACCTGATGGAGGACTGGCAGAGCCTCGCCGGCAACAAGCTGCCGGCCGGCTCCGAGAAATTTCGGCCCGGGCACGAAGTTGCCATAACGCCCGGTAAAGTCGTCTTTCGCAATCGGCTGATCGAATTAATTCAATACGCGCCGACCACAGAGAGGGTCCGGCCTGAACCAATCCTGATCGTGCCTGCGTGGATCATGAAGTACTACATACTCGATCTCTCGCCGCAGAATTCGATGATCAGGCACCTTGTCGATCAAGGCTACACGGTCTTTGCAATCTCTTGGAAAAACCCTGATCCGGATGACCGCGACCTCAGCCTAGATGACTACCGCAGGCTCGGTGTCATGGCTGCACTGGACGCCATCTCGGCCATTGTCCCTGACAGGAAGGTTCATGGCGCCGGATACTGCCTTGGCGGGACCCTCCTCGCAATCGCCGCCGCGGCGCTGTCGCGCAACGGAGACTCGCCTTTTGTGTCGCTTCCGTTCCTCGCAGCACAGATCGACTTTGAAGAGCCCGGCGAGTTGCAGCTGTTCATCGACGAAAGCCAGCTGCAATTTCTTGAGGATATGATGTGGGAACAGGGGTTCCTCGACGCAAAGCAGATGTCAGGAGCCTTTCAGTTGCTGCGGTCCAACGATCTGGTTTGGTCGCGCAACATGCACGATTACTTGATGGGCGAGCGCTCGCCGATGATCGACCTCATGGCCTGGAACGCGGACTCGACTCGTTTGCCCTACCGGATGCACTCGGAATATCTAAGAAAACTCTATCTGAACAATGACCTGGCCGAGGGACGCTTCAAGGTTGAAGGTCGGCCGATCACGATCACCGATATTCGCGCACCTGTTTTCTGCGTTGGCACCATCAAAGACCACGTTGCGCCGTGGCGCTCCGTCTACAAGTGGAATCTGTTGACCGACACGGAAGTTACGTTCGCTCTGACGAGCGGAGGACACAACGCCGGCATCGTATCCGAGCCGGATCATCCGCGCCGTAGCTACCAGGTCGCCAAGAGACAGGAAGATGATCTCTATATCGACCCCGACAGCTGGGCAGCCCAAACGCCAATAAAAGAGGGTTCATGGTGGACTGAATGGGTCAAATGGATGAACAAGCGGTCCGGCAAGAAGACCGCTCCACCCTCTGTGGGTAACCCTGCAGCAGGTTACGGTGTCATCGCCGATGCGCCAGGAAGCTACGTTTTGCAGAAGTAGAGGCACTCACCCGGCCGCGTGACGAACGGCTGGAGAAGAAACTGGATCTGGAACTGGATCGGCCTGCTGGCCCGCCATGGACTCGAGAACTTCCAGCCTTTGCATGCCGCGCATGGCGAACAGCGTGCGATCGGCATCTCCCCTCGAGATGAAGACTGAGGTGTACATGACGGACGTGATCATTGTCGTGAATTCCGGATCGTCGAGTTTGAAATTCGCCGCCTACCCGATGGCGCCGGAGGCAAAGATGCCGCTCATCAAAGGGAAAGTCGCAGGGATTGGCCGTGAACCGAAGCTGACAGCCCGCGACAGCGATGGGACCATCGAAGCCACGAAGGCACTGAGAGAGATCCCCCCCGACGCAAACCACGAGTGGATCATTAGCGAGCTGCTTGAGCGCCTGCAAAGCCGCTTCAGCAGGCTGGTCCCGGTTGCCGCCGGACACCGCGTCGTCCATGGCGGACTCGAATTCGCAGAGCCGGCGTTCATCGACGCGACGGTTCGCGAGGCTCTTCAGCGGCTCGTACCAATGGCACCGCTGCATCAGCCACACAATCTTGCAGCCATTGACGCCATCGCCAAGATTGCACCGGACCTGCCGCAGGTCGCGTGCTTCGATACAAGTTTTCATCGGAGCCAACCGCGGCTCGCGCAGCTCTTTGGCTTGCCCAGAGAGTTGGCCGAGGCAGGCATCATTCGCTACGGCTTCCACGGTCTGTCGTACGCGTACATTGCTTCTATGCTTCCAAAGCACCTCGGTAAGCTCGGCGAAGGTCGTGTCATTGTTGCGCATCTCGGCAATGGCGCCAGTATGTGCGCGATGAGCAGGCGTAAAAGCGTCGCGACGAGCATGGGGTTCACCGCGCTCGATGGCCTCGTCATGGGCCGTCGCTGTGGCGCGCTGGATCCCGGTGTCGTGCTGCATCTCATAAAGAATCACGGCATGAGCACGGACGACGTCGAGCGCTTGCTTTATCGTCAGTCGGGGTTGCTTGGCGTGTCGGGTATCAGCAACAGCATGCAGGATCTGGAAGCAAGTGCCGAACCTCAGGCACGCGAGGCAATCGACTTGTATTGTTACCGAGCGGCCCGCGAGATCGGCGCGTTGGCTGCCACACTCGGCGGGCTTGATGCGCTGGTGTTCACGGCCGGTATTGGCGAGAACTCCGCACTCGTGCGCAGCCTCGTTTGTCAACGATCGGCCTGGCTTGGCATCGAACTTGACGATACCGCCAACGCGGCGGGAGCCGTTCACATTGGCTCAAAAGGTTCCAAGGTGGCAACATGCATCATTCCGACCGATGAAGAATCTGTGATTGCGGCCTCGACGAGACGGCTGATCGGCAGGACTGGCGATCGGGCTGGCTGTTTGGACTGACAGGACGATCGCTTCACAGAATCCGGTTTGGTCAAGCTCAGGGGACTCAGCATGACCTCGTATTCATTCAACATCGAACTCGCTGACGGTACGCCCGTGCTGATCCGACCGGTTGAGAGCGGCGACAGGCATCTCCTGGAATTGGGCCTTGAGAACTTGTCTCGGCAGTCGCGCTATTACCGCTTCTTCCGTCCGGTAGCCCGATTGTCGGAGAATGATCTGAATGCGCTGACCAGAATTGACCAGATAAACCACATGGCCGTCGGCGCCATCGACCTCTCGCATGATGACGTCTACCCGATCGGGATAGCCCGCTGCATCCGCCTTGATGACCAACCTGACAGAGCCGAGGTCGCCGTTACGGTCATCGACTCGCATCAGGGCAAGGGACTGGGCACGACTTTGCTCGCGGCGGTCGCTCACTTGGCATCAGCGCATCGCATCGAGAGTTTCGTTGCCGCAGTCCTGACCGACAATCATCCGATGTTGCACCTGTTGGGTGAACTGGGCGCAATCAGGTCCCAGCCGGAATCAGGCGTCAGTCATCTGCGTATTCCAATCTACCGTGATGCGGACAAATATCCCGATAGTCCGACGGGCGCCGCTTTCCGCAACGTCTATCGACGACTCGCCTGACGCCTGTCGACTTGCCACCGCAGTGATTGAAGAATGGAACTAGCGGGAACGTGACTGTTGCCGAATCTAACTCCGAGCCCGGGCCCCGAACCAATGCCTGACAAGAGCGTCCGAGGCCGCAAAGCGCCGTCGCCGTCCGCGTCCGACCCAACCTGCCTTAAGCTGAATAGCGTAACTGCAGGTTCCTGCCCCTAAATGGACGCAAGATTTTTTTCAAACCGCCCCAAGGATCGCCGACCCTGCACCGTCAAAGACTCGAGAACGGCGATACGGGACCGGCCGATGCACGAACCGTGCAGTGAGCATCAATTGGCCCTCGAGGCAGCAAAGGGCGACCGCGAGGCCCTGGCCGCGCTGTTGGAGGCTTATTATGACGACGTCTACCACATGGCCTGGCGTTGGTGCGGTGCTCAGGACGCGGCGGAAGACGTCGCGCAGGACGTCTGCATCAAGCTGGCGACCGCCATTCGTCAGTTTCGCGGCGATGCTCAAGTCTCGACGTGGATCTGGCGGATCACCTACAACACGGCTGTCGATCACTTGCGTAACGTGCAGCGCCTGAAGGTCTCGACACCGTCGCAGATGTGCGCACTCGTCGACGGGCCGTCACCCGATACACCGGAAACCCAGATGATGAATGGCGATCTCTGGCACGCGGTCCGTCGCCTGCCGCCCCAGCAACGCGACGCGGTCCTTCTCGTTTATGGTCAAGATATGAACCACAA
>JBPCWB010000687.1:0-8851 GCA_051009955.1 Hyphomicrobiaceae bacterium
TACAACATCCGCTGCAATTCGGTCCATCCGACATTCATTGACACGCCGATCCTCGACAAATACCGGGATCGGTTCGGCGACGAAGTGATGCGTCAGAAACTCGGCCGCCAGGTGCCGCTGGGACGACTGGGGGCAGCCGAAGAAGTCGGTTGGCCGATCGTCTTTCTGGCCACGGACGAGTCAAGTTTCATGACCGGTTCCGAGGTGATCATTGATGGAGGGATTTCAGCCATGTAGCCCGCCGCAGTTTTCAATTCTCATTGCGACGGCGCTTGCTCTCCACCGCCAGTCAATAGCAAGACGATCAGAAAAATCAACATCGCGACGGCAAATGCCAGCGGGCGACCACGCAACATCAGCCAGGTGGTCCACGGCCGTTCCTGCCGCGCCTTTGCCAGCGCTTCTTCGGGAGACAGGGGTTTGTCCGGTTCTGTCATCGTGCGCGTCCAGGTCGCAGTTTCTCGTCTCAGTCTTGATCGAATTTATCGCCGGAAAAGTCACCGCCGCGACGGTATCACCGATAGACCGGACAGGCGCATCGATCGCAGGGGCATCGTCGCTCATGGCTCCGACATCGACTTGCCAACCGGTCGAGAGATATCTAGCCGCCGATCTCCCCGACGACGTCCAATACTTCGCGTGACCGCGTGACCTTGTCGCCCCAGACGCGATCAAATTCTGCGATCATGCCCTTGATCCCGTCGCTTCTTTGAACGGCATCTGCGGCATCGACATTGGCAAACTCATAAAAGGCGATGTGGACGGAGGGGTCCGAACGGCTCCAGGTCCGCCAGGCGCGCTTGGCGCTGAAGATCCTGAGAGCATCGGGAAGATGCTCTTTCTCATACCAGGTATCGAAGCCGTCGCGATTGTTGGGATCGGCGACAACGGCCCGCACCATGAAGATGCCTTTGCCATTCATTCTCACATTACTCCTCAGTCCATGACCACGACGCCGCGGGCCACATTGCCCTGCATGAGCTGACTGAATCCCTCGTTGATCTCGTCAAACTTATATGTGCGACTGATGAGGGCATCGAGATTGAGGGTCCCGGACATCGCCATGTCGGCGAGAATCGGCAAATCGGTCGGCGGGTGGACGGAGCCGTAGTACGCACCGGTGATCTGGCGCTCCTGGAAGACCATTTGGAAGGCGTTGATCGGCGCGACTTCATTGACTTGCGGCATGCCGATGAAAACCGCATGGCCGCCCGGTGCGATGCCGTCGACCACCTGTAGTGCCGTTTGCTGCGAGCCGATGGCATCGAAGGCATAATCAACCCCGAGGCCGTCGGTGAGATCTTTGATCGCGCTGGTTAGATCATTCGTCTGCGACGCATTGATCGTATGTGTGGCGCCAAACTTCTTGGCAAACTCCAGCTTATTGTCCTTGAGGTCGACACCGATGATCGTACTGGCACCGGCAAGCCGCGCACCCTGTACCACGTTGAGACCGACGCCGCCGCAGCCGATGACCATGACCGTTGATCCGGCTTCCACTTTGGCGTGGCGAATGACTGAACCGACGCCCGTTGCGACGCTGCAGCCAATGATCGCCGCCCAGGGCCACGGCAGGTCCTCGCGGATTTTGACCAACTGCTCGGACGGGCACACGACGTACTCGGAAAATGTACCGATGCGAGCCATTTGATTGACGGGCTCGCCGTTGAGCTTCATCCGGGCGGTGCCGTCGTGCAGCAAAAAGCGCGGCGAGTCGTTATGGCCATTGCAGAGCACTGAGCGTCCACGCGAACAGTAGCGACAGTGTCCGCAGTTGGGCCGAAACGAAAAGATGATGTGGTCGCCCTTTTGGACATGTGAGACGCCGGCGCCGACTTCCTCGACAATGCCGGCGGCCTCGTGACCGGGAACAAATGGAAGGGGCATCGGCCAATCACCGTTCATGATGTGCCAGTCACTGAGACAGACACCGGTGGCCATGACCTTGACGCGCGCCTCGCCGGCCTTCGGGCCCTCCTGTTCCAGATCCAAGAGTTCCAGGGGCTTGTTCACTTCGGTCAGTACGGCCGCACGCATTTCCGATCTCCTTGCAGACATGTTTGGATGCAGATTGACCCGCGAGACTGAGTGACGCAATGGCCGAGATGAGAATTAGCGATCAGGATCGCGATATAGCCTCAGAATTCAGCTATTTAGCCGCGTGCGCACGGCAGCGATCGGTTGCTCATCGCAGCTACTGGCAAATTCAGTTTCGATCCGCTAGGACTTTGTCTCCGCGGCAGCTTTTGACTAATATATGGGTTGAAGGCCCATGTCCTGTGGCCAACCGATCGACCAGAGGTCCAATTGATGGAACCCAGACCTGAAGACTACGAATTCGACCTTGAGCGGGCGATAGCGTCGATGGTCGGAATTACGTCGACGATACCGGAAGATGCGATGACGGCAGATGTGCTCGGGACCGAGCGCAGTGGCAATGGCGTGATCATCGGCGATGGTCTGATTCTGACGATCGGCTACCTCGTGACCGAGGCGGAAACGATTTGGTTGAGCCTGGCTGATGGCTCCACGGTTCAGGGCCATGTTCTTGGCTATGATCAGGAAAGCGGCTTCGGTCTGATCCAAGCCCTGGCACGGCTGCAGCAGCCGGGATTGCCGCTTGGTGACTCGGATTCGGTTCGGATTGGCGAAAGCGTCGTGGTGTGTGGCCATGGCGGACTTCAACATTCGGTTGCCGCCAGTGTCGTCGCAAAACAGGAGTTCGCCGGCTACTGGGAGTACGTTCTCGACGAGGCCATTTTTACCTCTCCGGCGCATCCGCATTGGGGTGGCACGGCTGTTGTCAATCAAGAAGGCGAGCTGGTTGGCATTGGCTCGCTCCAGGTTCAGCACGCGGAGGTTGAAGGAGAGAATGTCGACCTCAACATGATCGTACCGATCAATCTCCTGAAGCCGATCTTACAGGATCTGAGGACGATCGGACGACGGGCACAGGCTGCGCGGCCGTGGATCGGCCTTTACGCTGCCGATGTCGGCGACAATATTGTCGTGGCCGGAATTGCAACCGGAGGGCCGTCGGACGACGTCGATCTGAACGTCGGTGACATCATCATGGCGGTTGAAGGTGAAGAGGTTTCGGACCTTGCAACGTTTTTTCGAAAAATCTGGTCGCTCGGTCCGGCCGGGGTTGAGGTGCCGCTGCATATTCACCGCGAAGGTCGTGCATTCGAAGTGGCCATCGAGTCGGTCGACCGGCGCAGCCTGCTCAAGGGGCCCATCGTTCACTGATTGACATCAGCTTCTTTCGTCCGAAACGAATGGACAACGTCCTGATAATTCACATCTAGATCATCGCGCCTTATGTTGGAGCCGCGACGGCGGTTGCAACATCAGGCATTAAGATGATCGCTCTAAGAGGTTGCTCTAGTGGCTTTTGAGCAGCCAACCAATCTGGCGCAGAACGAACGGTCCAAGCAGGTTGATCGACATCAACCGGCAGAGCTGGATGGTCGCGACGACGCCGACGTCCAGACCAAGCGCCAGCGCAATCAATCCGATTTCGGACATGCCACCCGGAGAGAATGACAGCAGTCCGGTCAGGATCGGCAGGCCGAATGCCAGATTGAGTACGGCCGCACATCCGGCTGCCACACAAAGCATGAGGCTGACATGGGCCAACGCATGGCCCATTGCCGCAATGAGTAGGTCGACCTTTTGGCCAACGAACCGCGAACCGATATTGGCACCGAGGATCACTTGTGCCGCGATGATCAGTTCGGCCGGTGGTTTGGCGGAGGTGATGCCAGTGATGTGGAGGGCGGCGCTGCACATCATAGGCATGACCATTTGCGCACCCGGCATGCCTGTCTGCCGACCAATCAGCCATCCGACAAGGCCCGCAATCGTCAGCAATCCAAAGTCCCCAAGGTCAACTTCGGTGATCGACACTGTGGCGTCAGAGACGGAAATTCGCGGCAGGTCTGTGATGAGGCTCGTGACGATCGTAGCGAGGATCACGACGAATGTGATACGTAGCGCGTGCGCCAATGCAACCCGGCGAATGTCGATGCCGCGCTCCTCGGCATACATCGTCATGACGTGGAGGCCGCCGGGCAGAGCGCAAAAATAGGCTTCTTCGCGCGAGTAGCCGGCGACGCGTTCGTAGAAATACGTGCCAATGATCGCCGAAATCATGACGTACAGCGGCACCAGCGCCGCCGAGCCGGCGACGGCATCCATCCGCTCGATCAATTCCGGCGTGATGGCGCTGCCGAGCAGCACGCCTAGTATCACACGCATGGGGCTGACGAACGCGAATGAGGGTCGCTCGATCGGCACGCCCACCATGGCAGCAAACATCGAGGCTGCGATGGCGCCCAACATGTATGGTAGAGGAAGGCTCAACACCGCCGCCGTCAGGCCACCAACAAAGGCAATGGCGATACAAACCGTCGTTCGCATCAAGCGGCTATTGGTCAGGTTGGGTATGAGGGGCTGACGGGTTATTGTCGGGCGTTCTTTCGGTTTATCCGCAACATGTCGCTCGCCATTATGAGATAGTGCTGCGAGTTGACTATCCGATTCCTTAGCACCCGGCACCAGTGAGGGCATTTGAGCAGTTCGTCACAGCGACCCCGGAAATCTGCAGGCGGCATTCTCGGGGGCGTGACAGCAAGAAGGATGCGGGTCATATGGCACGGCCTTCCCAACAATGTTCGCGGCGGTTTGCTGATGCTGACGGCGGGTTTGTTCCTCTCGATCATGGTGGCATTGATCAAACTTGCCGGACAGTCGCTGCACGTCATGGAGATCCTGTTTTTCCGGCAATTGGCGATGTTGATTATTGCATCCCCGATGATCTTCAGCACATTTCCCCGATCGCTTCATTCGGCGCGGCCAGGCCTACAACTTCTGCGCTTGTGCACAGCCTTCTTTGCCATGACTTTCGGTATGACGGCCGTCATACACTTGCCGCTGGCGGAAGTGACGACCATTGCGTTTGGCAAGACGTTCTTCATGACCATACTAGCGATTATCATCCTGAACGAGACTGTTGGTCCCCGGCGCTGGGGAGCTGTCATTGTCGGCTTCATTGGGGTGTTGATCGTGGCCTGGCCGACGGGCGAAGGCGCATTCAATATCTATGGTGTGCTGGCGATCATCAGCGCGGCACTCGTCGGGTTCGTCATGGTCGCCGTGCGCCTTCTGAGCCGGGTCGATCCGCCGATTACGATCTTGTCCTACCAGGCAATCGGAGTCGGACTGCTCATGATTCCTGGAACGATCTGGTTCTGGAAGACTCCGTCACTCGAAGAGTTTGGGTTACTCATTGCCATCGGTGCGCTGGCGGTCATTGGGCAATACATCAATATCATTGCGTTGAAGACCGGCGAGGCCAGCGCAATCGCTCCGCTGGACTACGCGCGCCTGCTTTTTATGCTGTTGCTTGGCTTCTGGCTCTTCGATGAGTGGCCCGAACCGCGCGTCTTTGCCGGGGCCGCAGTGATTATCGGCGCAGCGATTTACACGCTCCACCGCGAGCGCGTCGTCGCCCGCGCCAAGCGGCGCACACCCAAACCTGCTTCATGACGCCTGACGCTCCATGACGTCCGCGAGTTCAGCGAAATTCGCGACGATGATGTCCGGTTGGTGCGGGGTTTCGCCAAACGGTCGCTTGCGACGATCGATGAAGGCCGTCCGCATGCCGTAGCTATTGGCACCGATGCAATCGAAGGCATGATTGGCGACAAACAAAAGACTCGAGCGTTCTTCTCCAATGATGTTTTCCGCTGCGGCATAGGTTGCCCAATGCGGCTTGAAATAACCCGCCTCCTGTACCGAAATAACGTCATCGAAGGGGAAACCGATATGCGGTTTGGCAGCGTCCAACATGTCGCGATCGCCGTTCGATAGGATCACCAGCTTGTAGCCCGCGGTCCGTAGTCGTTCGAGCGCCGCGATGACATCGGGAAACGGCTTCAGCGATTCGATCTGGCTCACCAGCCACTGCACGTCCGCTTGCGTGTACGCAATCCCGCAGCGGTCCATCACGTGCGAAACGGCGCGATGGCCGATCTGACGATAAGGCGTGTGGCCGCGGTCGCACAATGCATCGATCATCGAGTTCTCGTAGTGTGTGCGCCGCCACCATGTGACGAAGCGATGGGGATCTCCGTCCCACTTTTTGTCTCTCAGGAAGGGTGTCGTCGCTTCCGTCAGGCCGGACTGCATGTCGACGATGGTGCCGTACTGATCGAACACCAGAGCCCGGATTTCGCGTCTTAGGATGTCTACGTTTGACATTGACTCGAACTACTCCGCGGCATCCGCAATACTGTCGTCGTGCGATTTTGCATCGATCTTTGCGGGCTCGCGACCGGTCAAAACCGGGGTCTGCGGAACCTGACATCCCACCGGACAGCAGCGTCCCGGCTGACGATTGCGCGACGTATCATCATCAACATTGAGCACGCCGCGATCTAGCAGGCGCTCGACCAGTTCGCGTCGCTCCTGCAGCGGATAGTAGCGGTAAATCTCGCGGCGCATCGCTTCTGGAGAGCCGCCACCATGCAGCGAGATAACCGACATCCAACCAGCCGCGTTGGATGCCGTGAGATCTTCCATGAATCGCGCGACGTCCATGCGGTGTTGGTGCGGGATATCCGGTCGCGCCGTCAGCATGTTCATGAGATCGCCTTTGGTCGCCGGATTGTGATCTTCGTCAGGTCCCGGCAATGCCACGATCAGACCACCGGAGACATCATGCGCCAGGCGGTGCATGTCATAAATCTGTGTCGCCATCAGCAACTTGCCGACGTTGGCGAAGACGCCGTCGGGTTGCTGCACGCCCGATTCATCCTTGAAGCCATAAATCGAGGCCGCAGCACCGCAGGCATAAAATCCTTCGACGATCTTGATCAGCTCGATGAGATCGTCACGCAGATGTGGTTGGCTGTCGGGGTCGAGGCCGTTGGCTTCGATCATCAGGATTCCGGCCCCGATGAGAAGGTCGCCAAAGCCGGCGCGGGCACCGATGCAGGTGTGGCGGTGATGGGTCGCGTATGTCGACGTCAGGAACTGCGCATAGTCCCATGCGCCGTCGAGAAAGACATTGTCCCAGGGCACGAACACATCATCGAAGATGGCGACTGCGGTGCACTGGCCGAACTTCGCACTGAATTTGGCGGTGTTCTCGCCTGGTCGCCCTGCCGGACGCGACACGATCGTGAGATTGTCGGCATCGATCGGCACCGCACAACACACTGCGAAGTCAGCGTCCGCCTCCGTCATGTTGCGGCAAGGCATGACCATCAGTTCATGCATATAAGGCGCACCCGTAATGATCGCCTTGGCGCCGCGGATCACGATGCCGTCCTTGCGGCGTTCCTTGATGTGAACGTAGACATCGGGATTGGCCTGCTGATGCGGGCGCAGCGATCTGTCACCCTTGCCATCGGTCATGGCGATCCCGATGGTCTGATCCTGGTCCTGAACGCGATGCATGTAAGCCAGAAACCGTTGGTGACGGTCGCCACCCATCTCAGAGTCCATCCGGTGCGTGGTCTGATAGATGGCGCTGAAGCCATCGTGAACGAGATAGCGTTGCGCGCAACCGACTTCGCGGCAGACGAGCCGGGTGGCCTCCAGCTTCTCGATCAGATCCTGAGGGCTGCGGTCGACATGAGTCATCCGGCTCACGGTCTTCCCGGTCGTCTCCTCGCGGGCCCGCATGAGGTGCATGTAACGATCGTCATGCGCCAGGTCGTAGGTGCGTGCGACAGCGGCAACGCCCGGCGCGAGACTTGGTGCGTCGGCAACGCTCTCGATCTGTTCGCCGTTCACGAAGACGCGCGGTCTCAGTTGGCGCAGAGATTCGACGTAGGCTTCTCCGGTCAGGATCATGTTTGACACCTCTACGGTTAAGGGCGCGACTTAGCCGTTGTTGTTCGCGGTCGCGATCGCCTCCGCCAGGGCGACCGTGCGCTCTGCCTTAACGACGATGGGATAGTCGACAAAATAGCCCTCGACCTGGATCGAGGCCGAACCGGCCGCCTCGGCTTCCTGGAAGGCAGCGATGACTTTTCGCGACCAGGCGATTTCGTCATCGGATGGCGTAAAGATGTCGTTGACCGGTTCGACCTGCGCCGGATGAATGCACATCTTGCCCTGAAATCCAAACTGACGCGCGAGCAACGTCGTATTGCGCAGATGCTCATGTTCACGGAGGTGAATGAAGACCGTGTCGATCGGCGGTTCGAGGTCATTGATGCGGGAGGCGAGAACAATCTCGGCGCGGGCATGGGCCAGTTCGCCTTCGCCAAATGTCCATTCGATTGCCATGTCGCGCGTGTAGTCGCCAGCGCCGAAGCTGACCCGTTGCATGCGATTGCAGCCGGCACCGCAGATATCGCGCGCGTTGGCGACGCCCTTACCCGTCTCGATAATCGGCATCAGATCGATACCATCGATCTTCAGGCCGCGTTGCCGCTCCAGCGATGTCATCATCCAGTCGACCATCTGAATGTCTGCAGCACGCTCGACTTTTGGCAGAACAATGCCATCGACACCGGGCTGTACAACCGCATCGATGTCGCCAAAAGCGAAGTCGGTATCAAGGGCATTGATCCGCACATAGCCGCGGCAGTGGCGCGGCCTCTGGAGCGCGTCAACGACGACAGGACGTGTTGCTGCCTTTTCGGAAACAGCTACGGCATCCTCCAAGTCGAGGATGACGACATCTGACCCGGCGTCGAACACTTTCTCCACTTTGCGCGGATGGTTGCCGGGGGCAAACAGAAAGGTGCGATTGGCCTGCATCAATTGAGAGTCTCCCTTGCTCCGCACTTGCACGCTGTGCGATTACCAGATCGGCCCTGGCTTGATGTTATCG
>JBPCWB010000688.1:0-6439 GCA_051009955.1 Hyphomicrobiaceae bacterium
TCAAGCACGGGCAAGCCGTGGGTCGGTGCCACGATGTGGGCATCAAGTTCACCAATGAGTTCTTCCAGGCGGTCGACGTAGATCGACATGTCGGCGAACTTTGTCCAATACAGTGCGCGCTCGGCAAACACCGCTGACGTCTCAGCCAGGTCGAGTGATTGGGCCTCTTCGGCGGTCATGCCGCAGTGCCCGTCCCAGTGATAGTGGCTGTAGGCAAATCCGTCGCCGGGAAACAGCACACGGCCTTTGGTGTCAAACCCCCATAGCGATGTCCGCAGATCCCGAATGACGGGCTCTACCGCAATGAACTGACGGTCGCCGAGATCAAGGCGATCACCGGTCTCCATTGCATTAAGCCGGTCAACGAACTGCGGAAAAGCAAAGTGATAGTCCGCGATGTCGCCATGAACCGAGAGGTCCGGATAGCGTTCCAAAAGGCGGCCGAGACCTCCGGCATGTGGCGTTTCCTGGTGTGTCAGAAACAGGTACTTCAGCGGCGCACAATCCTTGGTCAGGATCGTTCCCATCTGGCGATCGATGGCGACGAAATCCTTCGGGTGACCGGTTTCGACCAGCAAAGAGGCAGTTGAGCCGATGACAAGAAAGGCGGCGTTGTAGGCATGAAAGACCTTGCCCTGTGAGTGTTGTTCCAGGCAATCACCGAGCCAGAACACGCCGGGACAAAGTTCGCGCGGAAGGTCACGAGCCATGATGTTCCTTATCTCTGCTGGCCGCGAGGAATGTAGGCGGGCTTGACGACACTGCGATCGGCTTCGCGCAACACCGTATCGAGAACGGCGAACTGTCGCTCGACAGCATCGCGTCCCTTGAGTAGCGCGCCGAATGCCGGAGCGATCATCTGGATGTCGAGTCGATTAAATACGTCGGCGACGCCCAGGCGGATTGTCTCCAGTGCAGCGCCCTCGAGCCACCAGTATCGCGTATTCAACAGGAACGATCTGACAAACGCTGTTGTTGTGACATGATCATCCTGATTGGTCATGATCCAGGGACCATCTTTGTCGTCATGCCACGTGTGACAGAACATATCCGACGAGAACAGCGTCCCCGTCGAGTCATCGAACACCCAAAACGTACTGATCAGTCGGATTGGCGCCAAGATTGCCTCGAGTCCATTTGCATCGTCTGTCGCGATTCGTAGCGGATGGTCACGAAGCGCCAGCGTGGGCACGATTGGTCTTGACGGACTGGCGCTCGCGTCCTTTGCGCGGAAATCCAGCCAATCGTGAACGTCCGGCAATTGCGCGTAACAGCCAACGACATTGAAGCGTTCTGCAATTGCTGCTGCGTTGCCGACCGACATGAACTCGTTGATGCGCAATGGAAACAGGCTGAGCGGCGTATCTCGATCGATCAGATCCTCCAGTTGGGCAAGAATCTGTTGTTCGAATATCGCCGCACCCGTGTCGAGTAGCAGCGCGCCATTGTCATTCACCAACAGATAGCAATTGGAAACCGCATGGCCGCGGGCCGCCTCGGGATAGGCGCTGATACGCCCATCAAGCGCGAAACCGTTGCGCAACACAAACAGCCGCCCGTCAAAGAACTCGCTAGTAGTGCTCTTCGACTCCAGTATCTGCGACACCGCTCCTCTCGCCTTTCCTATTTCCCTAGCCCGCGCCTCACATACTACACGATCGATATGCCGAACCGAAATGCATTTGCATACGGGGGGACACCGGCCAACGGTTCGCCCATTGCCATGTTGCACCATCGACAGGGCGAGTCCCAAGTACAACGGCCCATCATCAAAAACGCTGAACGGGCGCATCACCAATCCTTATTTCAAATCTCTATCGTCGCGGTCCTAGTCTGCAGACGACTACGAATGATATAAAATGAACCCGGCCGGCAGGGCCTTTTCGGAGCCCGTACACCGCCTGCAGCCGGTTCAGCAACCGAGTGATGGAGCGATGGTCAAAATCAAAGAGAAGACAACATGGACCTTTCGGCTTTCCGGCAAGGCGGAGACGTCGACCCGGCTCAAGGTGAAAGCGCGCGACTTTCAGTTGACCATCGATGAGCCGGTCGAGCGCGGAGGGACCAATGAAGGCGCTATGCCCGTCGAGATCATGATGGCTGGCCTTTTGGGGTGCACACACGTGATCACCAACAAGCTCGCCCAGCACCATAGCGTGAAAATCCACGACATGGACATCGATTGCCAAGTCACGATGGACAGTCGCGGCACGCGGCTGGTCGAGCCCATTGATCTGCCATTTCCGAAGGTCGTGTTGGACATCAACGTCCAGGCGGAAGGGCAGCAGTCCGACATCGACATCGTGACGGCGCAACTCAAGAACCATTGTGCTGTATCAAAAGTGCTTCAGCAGGCGGGAACAGAAGTCATCGAGCGATGGCATGTGACCAACGTGGCATCGTAGTCTGGTCATCGTAACCTGGGCATCGTAGTCTCCGCAGTCGACGCAGGGTTCGATGCTGCGCCGAAGTCGTCTCAGCGTGGATGAAGGCATATGGCTGGCAATGTCGGAGTGATCGGCCTGGGTGTGTTGGGCGAGGCGATCGCCACGGTTTTGATGCGCAGCGGCCTGACCGTGATCGGTTATGATATCGATCCGGCGGCCCGTGAGCGAGCACAGCAAACGGGCGTGCGTGTCGCCCGCAACGTCGCCGAGTTGACGGCCGCCGTCTCGACGGTGATCACGTGCCTGCCGGTCGCGAAGGCTCTCTTCGACGTCATTGACGGTGCCGATGGCATTGCCCCGTCGCCGGGCGGCCTGGAAATGGTGATCGAAGTCAGCACGCTCGCCGTCAGTGAAAAACTTGCCGCTCGGGACAAATGTGCAGCACTTGGTTTGCGGATCGTCGACTGCCCTGTCAGCGGCAATCGTGCCATGGCCCTGAAAAACGGACTAACGGCGTTTTGCAGTGGCCAACGTGAAGACTTCGATCGCGTCCAAGGCATTCTCGAGCGCCTTTGCCGAACCGTGCATTTTGTTGGTGACTACGGCAACGGCACGAAAACCAAACTCGCCGGAAACATCCTTAATCTTGTTCACAACGCAGCCGCGGCGGAAGTCATGGTGCTGGCGATGAAGTCCGGTCTCGATCCCGAAGTCTTCCATGCGGCAGTTGCAGGCAGTGCATCATCATCGGCGATGTTCGAGGCACGTGGCCGGCTGATGGTCGCCGATGATTACGACGCCGACGGCCAGAATTTCTCAATCCCAATGAAAGATGCCAAGACAATCGCCGCCCACGCCGCCGCCTACCAGTGTCCGACACCCATCTATCAGGCGTCGCTCCAGTTGTATCATGCCGCGATGGCCGAGGGCCTCGACCATCTGGATCCGGCATCTGTGTGCCGAGTGGTCGAGAAGGCGGCAAACTATACGCGACAAAAGGATTGATCAGCGGCGATCCTCGCATGTCGCAATCGTCATGCCGCTGCACGTGCGCGCCGTTTTTTCCAGGCCGCAGCCTCCAGAATCAGCAGGTTCATTTCCGTTTCGATGAGCTTCACCAGTAGGCGTGCGGTTGGCGTGAGCGTTCGCGTTGCCGACTCGATAAGAACGTAGTCGACTGTCAGGGGAGGACCAGCAATCGGATGGATCTTGCGAACCAAACCATCGCGATCCGGAGCGCAGAGCACACCCGGTAGAATGGTCACCCAATCAGACCGCGCAACAATATCCAACGTGCCCATCATGGCATCGAGTTCCATAACCCTGCCTGGAAGGATTCCGTGAGTGGCCAGATACGTATCGATCTTGGTGCGCCGCGCATTGGTTTCCCCCGGCACGACGATCTGCAGATCCAGTTCATCACGCAAGTTCACAGGTGCAAACTGTCTGCGCTTGGTCGCGGCCGTCGTCAGCAGGAACTCTGAGTCGGTACCGAGATAACGCGTCGAAAGACCCGGGAAGGCGGCGGTTCCGGGAACGATCGCGAGGTCAAGGCGTTGATGCGTAACTTCTTCCGTCAAATAGCCACTGTAGGCTTCCGTAACCTTGACCCGCGTGTGGGGACGCAGCTGCGAAAACTCGACCAAAGCCGGTGCGAGAATGGCACGCGTGAACGTCGGCATCAGGCCGACATGCAACTCGACCGTGCCGTCTTCCAGCATCGAGTCGAATTCATGCCGGATCTCGCTGAACTCCTGCAGAATGCGGGTCACGCGGGCGTAGAGCCGGTCGCCGGGGACGGTTGGTTTGACACCGGCAGATGTGCGATTGAATAACTGCACGCCAAGGCGCGATTCGAGATCCTTTATCTGCATCGAAATGCCCGACTGCGTGGCATGCTCGCGCTGGGCCGCAAGCGTGATCGAGCCTTCTTCGTATACGGCGGCAAAGAACCTGAACTGATTGAGTTTCATGCTATGTTCCGTTAGCCGCTTTCAAAATTATTGATGCAAGGCATCTTGGAATATAATTTGCTGTGATGCCAAGCGAAAGATAGTGTCCGGCCTGTTTCGTTGAAAGCGAGAGGCCCACACATGATTAAATCCTGTGGCAAGGCGCCGAGCAATTCCGTCGATGAACGAGAATTGCGCGATGTGCTGGGATGCTTCGCGACAGGTGTTGCCGTCGCGACGACTTGCGATCACGACGGCGAGCCCGTCGGGTTAACGATAAGCTCTTTCAACTCTGTTTCGCTCAACCCACCCCTCATCCTGTGGAGCCTGGCCCGCGATGCCCGCAGCCACGCAGCATTCTGCGCGGCGTCTGCTTTTGCGATCAATATACTCTCCAACGAACAGAAAGACGTGTGCATGCGGTTCGCCAAGTCGTCCATCGACAAGTTCGGTGGCGTGGCGTGGCATTCCGGTATTCGGGGTATTCCCGTGATTACGGATGCGCTCGCAACGCTCGAGTGTCGTCACTACCGCCAATATGAGGGCGGGGATCACACGATCTTCATCGGAGAAGTCGTTCACGTGGACGCCTCCGAAAAGGCACCGCTCATCTATCATCGCGGCGCGTTGACCGGCCTCGCAACGGGGCTTTTGCCGGCAGCAGAAGTCTGCAATGGTTAGGACTGTCGAAGTCCGTCGGAAAGCGCGTTGGAAGAGCGAGAATGATCAAGTTTGCCGTTGTCGGATACGGGTGGTGGGGCCAGCATATTGTGCGGCGGCTCCAGGCGCATGAGGAACTGGATGTTCGTGCCGTTGTCGAACCCCGGACGTCACAGCATCAGACAATCACTGATTTGGGATTGACGGCGCTGACCGAGATTGAATCGGTCTTGAGCGACCCGGAAATCGATGCCGTCGTTCTGACGACGCCCAACGAGATCCACGAAAAGCAGGTGCACCAGGCCGCTGCCGCCGGCAAACACGTCTACTGCGAAAAGCCGCTTGGCCTGACTGCGGATAGCGCAAGGCGGTCCGTCGATGCCTGTGAGAAGGCACGTGTGCAATTGGGCATGGGCCATGAGCGTCGCTTCGAGCCTGCCCTGCAATCCGTGCGCCAAATGGTATTGAACGGTGATCTCGGCACCATCATGCATGCCGAAGCGGCGTTCAGCCATGACAAGCTGATTCATGTTCCGCCAGGTGACTGGCGTACATCCCCAACGCTGTCTCCGGCGGCCGGCATGACAGCCATGGGCGTGCATCTCACCGACTACTACATTTCAATTTTTGGTCGCGTGAAGACCGTGCAGGCGATCACCGCGCGGCGATTGCTGGAGTGGGAAACGGGCGATGTTGTGACCGCCCAACTCGGCTTTGAGGCCGGTATGACCGCTACGCTCAGTGCTTTGCTGTACACGCCGCACTTCATCCGCACGCATGTGTTCGGCTCGCACAAATGGGCGGAGGCCCGCAGCGATACGCACCCCGACACGCCTGGCGGTGTGACCGAACTCGTCGTGATGCAGACCGGGCAGGAGCCCAGTGTAACGCGGTTCGATTGGACCGATACTGTGACGGAAAATCTGCTGGCATTTGCGCAAGCTGTGCGCGGCGAGGCGGACTATCCGATCAAATATGATGAGATGATCCACAATATCGAAGTTCTGGAAGCGATTGCGGAGTCTGCGCAATCCGGCAAGACCGTGCATTTGAAGGTATAGAGCTGACGTGTGGTCGTCAGTGCAATCGCCGCTAGCCTTGGACAACCTGGCATGCACGGTCAGCCAAACAGGCATTCTGGACATGGCACAGGTCAATTCAACCTTTCTGCCAGCCAACAGCGTGTCGAACTCTGCATGATGGCCATGCGAGGCGTCGCCAATTGCGTTGTGACTCGGGGATCAGATCTGCGGCGCTGGGTTGCCGATTGATTGACTAGGCGCGCAGGCGCCGCACATGAACCGGACGACTTAATGTCAGTCCGGCAAACATCCCAAAAAGGAAAGAGGAAACGCCAATGGTACACATCGCCTATGCCGAGCGCGAAGACAGCCCCGATACCGAAGTTTTCTTCGACCATTGCGAGGTGCTTCTCGGGCG
>JBPCWB010000689.1:0-14037 GCA_051009955.1 Hyphomicrobiaceae bacterium
GTGGGAATTTGATCTCCCAGAACCGCAGGACGTGTTTTGGAACGTCGAGCTCTTCAGCCACCTCGCTGATGGTGCGAAACGCATCCGCCGACTTGCGCATTGACTAACCCTCCTATGCGAGGACGCACCGATCACGCCCCAACTCAGGCAGCAGCCGCCGCTGCCGCCAACTCAACATTTTACTGCGTCGTCCGATGGCCTGCACCAGCTGCTGCATTGCCCTCGACAATTCAATCTCATATGCACTGGTGATCATTCCTGAGATCCGCAACATCCCGGCGCGACAATCCTGCAAGCGACCATATCAAGTCGGAACGAAGAGACCATCCCCAGGCTGAACCAAGTTGTGGGAAGTCTCCGCCGGCCACATGGATGTTGCTTACTCGGCAGCCTTGCGCATCGTGCGCCCGCTGTTGATCCGATCCTTCATGATGTTGCTCGGTCGGAACACCAGCACGCGGCGCGGCGTAATCGGGACTTCTTCTCCGGTCTTCGGATTGCGCCCGACCCGCTCACCCTTTTCGCGGATCCCAAACGATCCAAACGATGACAATTTGACGGGTTCTCCGCCAGCAAGGGTCCGCGAAATCTCACTCAAGACAAGCTCGACGAGTTCCTGCGACTCATTGCGTGGCAGTCCAACCTTTTCGACAACAGCTTCCGCAAGATCTGCACGCGTGAGCGTTTTATTTGCCATGGCCCTGCGCCTCCCCAGTTCCAGGTGGCCAAATGCTAACGGTCCCGCATCATGCGGTCAATGGCAAGACGTGCTCAAGCAGCTGAATATTCAGCAAAAATATGCTTGCAATGTCACTCTGATTGTGCCGTTGGCTGGGCTCCCGGATCGTACATGAGCGCAACTACCAGCGCACCAACGCTGCACCCCAGGTGAAGCCGCCACCCATCGCTTCCATCAAAACCAGGTCGCCTTCGGAAATCTTATGCTCCGAAAGGGCCTGGTTGAGTGCCAACGGGATCGATGCTGCCGATGTGTTGCCATGGTTGGCCAGCGTCTTAATGACCTTCTCCGACGAAATATTGAGTTTCTTGGCAATCCCATCGAGAATCCGCGCGTTGGCCTGGTGCGGGACGAACAAGTCGATCTCGGACGCTGCATATCCCGTCATGACGAGGGTTTCCTCGATAACTCCGGAGATTTTCTGAACGGCGTGGCGGAAGACCTCACGCCCATTCATGCGCAGATGGCCCGTCGTCATGGTCGAGCTGGGACCGCCGTCCACATAGAGCATCTCTTCGTAGCGACCGTCTGAGCGCAGCCGGCTCGCCAGTATCCCGCGATCCTCCCGCGATCCGAACTGGGCCTGGGCTTCCAGGACAACCGCGCCGGCGCCGTCTCCGAACAGGACGCACGTCGTGCGGTCCTGCCAATCGAGAATCCGGGAAAAGGTCTCGGCACCGATCACCAGAGCGCGCCGAGACTGGCCAGCCTTGAGGAAATTGTCTGCCGTGGCCAGACCATAAACAAAACCCGAACAGACAGCCTGCAAATCGAAGGCCGCGCCCTTCGTGACGCCAAGTTCGTGTTGAATGCGCACCGCGGTGGACGGGAACGTGCGGTCAGGAGTCGCTGTGGCGCAGATGACCAAATCGATATCAATTGGATCGATGCCAGCGCGGATCAACGCTTGGCGCGCTGCGGCAATACCGAGATCGGACGTGAGCTCGCCATCGGCCGCAATGTGGCGCGACTTGATCCCGGTTCGCTCTGTGATCCAGGCATCATCGGTATCCACGATTTTTGCTACGTCGTCGTTGGTCATGACGCGCTTCGGCAGATAGGCGCCGACGCCTCGGATCACCGATCGAATAATAGCCACGGTATCTCCCCGGGTTGAATGTCACTCATCTGACAAACGCGCGATGAACGGCAATGGCTTGAGCGGGCCAACGTGTCAAAACAAACCTCAACTTGCCAGCTTCGTCCCAATACGTCCATGAAACGCATCGAGATCTCGTGTGAGGCGCGGGACCAAATCGGCCTCCGCCATGTCATATCCCATATCGACGGCGCTCGCGTAGCCCAGCGCGTCGGTGCCGCCATGGCTTTTCACCGCTATTCCTTTGAGGCCCAGAAAGGTGCCCCCGTTGACGCGGCGCGGGTCCATCTTATCTCTCAGAATGCGGAATCCGCCCTGCGCCATAAACGCCCCGATCTTGGAGAACAGTGATCGGTTCATGGCATCCCTGAGATATTGACCGATCTGGCGCGCCGTCCCCTCCGCCGTCTTCAGCGCGATATTTCCGGCGAATCCCTCGACGACAACGACATCGACGTGCCCCTGGCCGATCTGATCTCCTTCAATGAAGCCGTAATAGGAAATCGGCAGATCGTCGGCCTCGCGCAGAATTGCGTGCGCCTGTTTGACTTCTTCAACGCCTTTGATCTCTTCGACACCGACGTTCAACAATCCGACCAGCGGCTTTTCGACATGAAACAGCGCGCGGGCCATTGCGGCGCCCATCAAAGCGTAATCACAAAGCTGCGCTGCTGTCGCGCCAATATTGGCGCCAACGTCCAACACGATGCATTCATTGCGAATCGTGGGCCAAAGCGCAGCGATGGCGGGACGTTCAATATCCGCAATGGGCCTTAGAATGAGTTTCGACATCGCCATCAAGGCGCCGGTGTTTCCGGCCGAGATGATGACGTCTGCCTCGCCCGCCTTGACGGCCTCGACGGCCAGCCACATGCTCGAGCCCCGGCCGCGGCGGACCGCCTGACTGGGTTTGTCGTCCATGGACACGACGATATCCGTGTGGACAACCTCGGACCTGCTCGCAAGCTCCGGATTCTGTTGAAGTTCTCTGTTGATTACGGCTTGGTCGCCAAACAATCTATAGCGCAGCTGGGGATGACGAACGAGCGAGATGGCGGCCCCGGGGATAACCACACCCGGCCCATGGTCGCCGCCCATGGCATCAATCGCAATTGTCAGTGCGGAAGTCATCAATCAACAAGTTCTCAGCCAAAAGACTTATAATGCCGTTGTGGCCAAAAGTTCCCGGTTTGGCCCCATCGATGCCGGGACAATACCCAACTACTGACCCGAAACAACCAATATTTGCCCGCTTGCCGTTGGCCCCGGCGGGCCCGTCGGAGGGCATCCGGCCCGCGGCTTCGACCGAAATCTGCGCAATGATCTCGCCGCCCTGCCGCTCGATGTCGGGCTAACCCATTCAGCATTCGGATCAATCGCCGCGCTCCTGCGGCTTGAGGCGGGCGAGGGCCGCGAACGGATTGGTCGAGGTGTCCTGCTCGTCAGTTGTTGAGGACCGTTCCAGTTCCTCGCCCTGCTTGCGCGGGAAGGGGTCGAGGTTTGATGCGATCAATTCGTAAACTAATCGGCCAAACTCGATCTTACCGTCGGCGATTGGCTCTGGGTCGACATCTTCATAGTGACCGATATCGAGCTCTGAACCGGGATCGCCGGTCGTAATCTGGTCCGGTGGCCAGAACTCGCTGTCGGGCTCCAGGTTGAGTTGTTGCGGCACCGGGTCCAGGGATACGACACAAAGCTGTTCGAGTTTGACCTGCAGCCGACCACGCATGCGGTAACGGCCCTGTTTGTGGGGCGTGAACTTGAGCTCAACCGTGATGCATTGGCATGAGTGGAGGTCGAGCATCCGCTCAACGGCTTGACATTCCTCTGCCGTCGCTGTGCGGCGCACCTGCAGTCCGGAGGCACCGATATCCTGGCAGGAAACGACCCAATCCAAAGGGTTCACGCAGTATCCTTCTCGCATCATCATGTTGTGGTCGTGTGTCGCTCGGGTCCGGTCGACTTACGGTTTTCTATAGACTTGCCTGCAACGGCTCACCTCAGCGACCAATGCGCCGAATCCATCAATCCTAAATGGGTTCGGTCACGGGTTCGGGGAAGATAACGTTTCCTGTTTGCAGTTCGGCCGCCGCCGTCGCGTTGTCCAGGTCGCTGTGCAATGAGCGAACATAGCGTGTCAGCGCCGTGGTCGCTCGGGCTTCTGGGTCGCTCCCGAAGAACATGCTGACGCACTGGCGCAATGCGGCCTCGTCAGCCGCGTCGAGCGCTTCCTTGTAGGTCAAGGTTCGTTCCATGAGGCCCGCCGCGGCCTTCTTCACTTTGCGCGGGACACTCATGTCTCCCACTGCCAACTCCCGCATGGAATCGTCCATGTCGACGATGAATGCCTCCGTCAATAAGCGTCCGATCGGGCCATCGGGGCCTTCAATTCTGCGTAGCGCCAATAATACAACCGCGAGATGCAACGCAAGCCCCTCGTAGCGCCCTTCCGTTGTATCGGCGACACCCAGACTGCTGTAGAATACCGGCAACCGCGCCTGCGCCACGATCGAGCCATAAAGCTTTGCTGCGGTCTGTCCTGGTTTGGACCGCTTTCGCAGCCAATTCGAGAGGTTTAGCATAAGGTTGCTGCCCGCAGGTTCGAGGGGCTTCGGTTGGATTTGTGGACGTCGGTTCGCTATTGCGGACTTGGCGTTTGCATGTTTTGCGACTCAGTTAAAGTAACGCTGCATGCATGACTTATAGGCTAGACATGGGACACCACGGTCAATATGGCGAGTTCGCCAAGCGCCGCACGCTGACAAACGCGGTAGTTGTGACGGTTGCGCTGGTCGCCGGCGGCCTCCTCACAGGTTGCGGCAGCATGAGCATTGCCAAGGTAACCAAACACGGTCACCAGTTCCGCGCAACTGACGGCCAATTGGTTCAACCGGGCATGAGCAAGGACGACGTCCGCCTGTCGCTTGGCACGCCAACGACCAATTCCCGCTCAACCCAGGGCGAGACCTACTATTATATCTCGTCGACCAAAAGCCAGGTGGCCTTTCTGGAGCCCAAGGAAATTGATCGCCGTGTATTCGCGGTGTACTTCAATGAGCTCGATTCGGTTGACCGGATCGCCAACTATGGCCTGAAGGATGGTCGCGTCTTTGACTTCATAAGCCGCAAGACACCGGCAGCGGGTGGCCGCGATGAGAGTCTCCTTGCTCAAATGTTCAAGAACCTTGGAAAAGTCAATTCCGAGAACTTGTTCGGCGGATAGAACGGGCACCGCCTGAGAAGCTCACAATTTGACGTCGTATCCACCTCTGGTGCGCCGCGCCTTGGACAGTTGAGGAACTGTTTTCTTGGCAGATCCGACCCGACGGAGCCTGGATCTTCGCAATTCTCCCGCAATGACAAACGGCCCTGCTCGATCGAGCAAGGCCGTCAATTCAGTTTTGGGCGGAAGCGTCACCGAAAGCAACGCTCCCTTCTAAAGACCGCGTCGCGATCAGTGGGCAAGAACGGCCAGCAGCAGTAACGCTACGATATTGGTGATCTTGATCAAAGGGTTCACGGCGGGTCCAGCCGTATCCTTGTAGGGGTCGCCGACTGTGTCACCGGTAACGGAGGCCTTGTGAGCTTCCGAACCCTTGAGGTGCTTCTGGCCGTCTTTGTCAACAAAGCCATCCTCGAACGACTTTTTGGCGTTGTCCCAGGCACCGCCACCGGACGTCATGGATATTGCAACGAACAATCCTGTGACGATGACACCGAGAAGCATCGCGCCCACGGCCGAGAATGCTGCGTTCTTACCTTCCACACCGGTGCCACCGATGTAGTAGATGGCAATGAACACGACAATCGGCGAAAGCACGGGAAGCAGGGATGGAACCACCATCTCCCTGATTGCCGCTTTGGTCAGCATGTCCACGGCGGCCGCATAATCCGGGCGGTCCGTACCTTCCATGATACCGGGCTTTTCGCGGAACTGACGGCGGACCTCCTCGACCACGGCACTGCCGGCGCGACCGACGGCCGTCATAGCGATGCCGCTGAACAGATAGGGTATCAGCCCGCCGATCAGCAGACCGACAACGACGTAGGGATTGGACAACGCAAAATCGGGATTAACGTCCTTGAAATAGGGGAATTTGTCGGCGTTGGCCGTGAAGTGCTGCAGGTCGTAGTTGTAGGCAGCGAACAACACCAGTGCGCCAAGACCGGCAGAACCGATGGCATAGCCCTTTGTCACGGCCTTGGTCGTGTTACCGACGGCGTCGAGCGCGTCCGTCGATTTCCGCACCTCTTCCGGCAACCCGGCCATTTCGGTGATCCCACCGGCATTGTCGGTAACCGGACCGAAGGCATCGAGGGCCACAACCATTCCGGCCAAACCAAGCATTGTCGTCGTCGCAATTGCCGTTCCGAACAAACCGGCCAGTTTGAACGTGATGATAATGCCAGCGATGATAACGACCGTCGGCAGAGCGCAGGCCTCCAGCGAAATGGCCAGCCCCTGAATCACGTTCGTGCCGTGACCTGTCACGGACGCCTGCGAGATCGAGCGGACCGGCCGGAAACCGACACCGGTGTAGTATTCCGTGATCCATACGATGAACCCGGTTACGAGCAGACCGACGATCCCACATAGGAAGAGGTTCATTCCGGTAATCGAGACGTCGCCGGCTTTGCCGATCTCACCCCAAGCACCGAACACGAGCTCGGTCGCGAGATAGAGACCAGCAACCGAGAGAACCGCCGTCGCGATGAAACCACGATAGAGCGCGCCCATGATCGAGGCGTTCGAACCGAGGCGGACGAAGTAAGTCCCCACGATTGACGTGATCAAGCAGACCCCGCCAATCGCCAACGGATACAGCATGAATTTGTCGAGGCCGGCCTGTCCGACGAAGAAGATCGCCGCCAGGACCATCGTCGCCACGACGGTCACAGCATAGGTTTCAAAGAGGTCGGCCGCCATGCCGGCGCAGTCGCCAACATTATCGCCAACATTGTCAGCAATCGTTGCAGGGTTTCTTGGATCGTCCTCCGGAATACCTGCCTCGACTTTGCCGACGAGGTCGCCGCCAACGTCGGCGCCTTTGGTGAAAATGCCGCCGCCCAAACGGGCAAAAATGGAGATCAATGACGCGCCAAAGCCCAACGCAACAAGCGCATCGATCACAGCGCGATCAGCCGGTTGGTAGCCCAGGCCCGCCGTCAGAAACATGTAGTAGCCGGCAACACCGATCAGGGCGAGACCAGCGACCAGCATGCCCGTCACGGCACCGGCCTTGAAAGCGACGCTCAACCCATCGGCTAACGACGTCGAAGCAGCTTGCGCCGTGCGCACGTTGGCGCGCACCGAGACATTCATTCCGATGTAGCCGGTTGCTCCGGACAACACGGCTCCGACAAGAAAACCAAGGGCCACCTGCCAGCCGAGGGCGATGAACGCGACAATGAAGATTATCACTCCGACGACGGCAACCGACGTGTACTGGCGATTGAGGTATGCCTGGGCTCCCTCGCGAATGGCGCCCGCGATTTCCTGCATTTTCTGGTTGCCGGCATCGGCCGCCATCACCGATTGAATGGTGACGATCGCATAGACAATCGAAATGGCGCCGCAGGCGAGCACCGCCCAAAGCAAGTCGTTCATTGCAAGCTCCCTCTCCATCCAGGAAAATCGTTACTGCGAGGCCGGGCCGGCCCTTGGGACTGCCACACGGACGCTCGCCTAACACAGATTGGCGCGCCGACCATGCCAAAACCGCGCGCCCGTGACAACATGAACACACAGAGTAATTGGTCTAATGCAAAAAGCTGCTAGAACCGCTCGAATAGCTCAAAAATGATCGTATCCGAGAGTGCCCCAGTCCGTCTTATGGCCTGATTCATCAACAAGAATCATCTCGGGATCTGTCCTGATATTACCAATCCGGGCGACCGAAATGCCTCCGGCACGCGCGAGTGTGGCAAATTGATCTGAAGAGCCTGGATCAACTGTCGCGAGGATCTCGTAGTCGTCTCCTGACGAAATCATCTCTTTCAGGCTGTCAACCTTGGCGTCGCAAGCAGTCCGCACGGCATCGGACAGCGGGATGCTTGCGAGCTCGATCCTGGCGCCAAACTGCGCAGCCCGACACATCCGGCCGAGGTCTTTGGCAAGGCCGTCCGAAAGGTCCATCGCAGCAGTGGCATAGGCTCGCAATGCCGCACGTAGCCCGAGCCGAGGCTGCGGCCTCAGAAACCGCTGCAGGACATGTCTGCGCTGCTCTTGCGAGAGAACCTGTGGCGCCTGATCGTGGCGGACCTGCAAGCCAAGTGCCGCGTCACCCAACGTTCCTGAAACAAAGACGTCGTCTCCGGCTCGGCAGGTGGTGCGCTGCACCATACGGCCACAGCGCTCCTCACCGAAGACCGTTACAGCCAACGTCATCGGCCCGGGCGCGCGATCCGTATCACCGCCGACAAGATGGCACCCAAAGGCATCCTGGGCTTGCTCCAATCCGGCCGCGAATGACCGCATCCAGCCGGTCGTGGGTGCTTCGGGAAATGACATGGCAAGCGTGTAGGCCAGCGGCCGCGCTGCCTTAGCCGCGAGGTCCGACACGTTCACCGCGAGCGCTTTCCAGGCGATATCGCCGGCATCATCATCGTCGAAGAAATGCACGCCTGCACGAATGGGGTCTGTCTTGACGATGAGCTCATGATCCGGTGCCGGTGCGACGGCGGCGCAGTCATCGCTCAGGCCAAACGCCCCCGGCCATCCGGCAGCGAGCGGCCGTAAGAACCCTTGAACAATGGATTCCTCGCCCTTCAGCCGCACTTCGCGCGCCATCACGGACCTCTTCCCGAACGTTCAGAGCGCGTCGGTGCTACGGACCGACTTCATCTCTTCTGGCCGATAGCGTTGGGCCAATTGATGCAGAATGCCATTAACGACCCGCGGCTCGTCTTCGCCGAAAAAATCGCGCGCCACTTCGATATACTCGTTGATGACCACTTTCACAGGCACGTCCGGGCGCTCCAGGAGTTCAAACATCGCAGCGCGGAGGATCGCGCGGAGGGTCGAGTCGACCCGGACCAACCGCCATCCCTCAGCCAGTTGCTCATCCACGACGGGATCGATGTCTCGCTGGCGCCGCACGACACCATGCAGAATCTCAGAAAAGAACGTACCATCCGGTTTTGTGCCGCCGTCGCCCTGTGCATCCTGCGATGTGAACCGATAGACCGTGAACTCTTTGATCACATCGTTGAGGTCGGTGCCCGCCATGTCCATCTGATAAAGCGCCTGAACACTAGCGAGCCGGGCCGCGGACCGGGCAGCCGAAGTCGGGCGTTTGGAGCGACCGGGCATCACGTAACCTGTGTCTCAAACTGGGCCGCGATTTCTATCAGTCTCAAGCAGGCGCGCATCGCATCACCACCCTTGCCATCGCGACCACCCTCGGCCCGCGCAAGCGCCTGTGCATGCGTGTCCACTGTCAAAATAGCATTGCCGACGGGAATGCCGTGGCAGGTCGCGATGTCCATCAGCCAATGATTGGCGTGGTCGCAGACGATTTCAAAGTGATACGTTTCTCCCCGAATGACGCAGCCCAGCGCCACGGCACCATGATACTGCGGGTTCGTCGCATCTGAGCCTATGATGCCCTTTTCGACAGCCTGGGACAAAACCTGAGGAATTTCCAACGCGCCTGGGACAACGACATGGCTGAACTGCGCACCCGCCGCACTGATCTCGGCCTTGGCGCCTTCAAGAAGGGCGTCGCCAATATCCTCGTAGTACCGTCCCTCGATGAGTAGGATGCGCCTGTCGGCGAAAAGCACGTTGTTCGCTGCAAGTTGCGTTTTGCTGCCGGGTCCTGCCATGAATTCCGTCTTAATCGATCGGTCGCTGTCCGGTAATCTTCAGTCCGTAGCCGTCGATCCCGACATACACCGACTTGGGCGAGTTTGATAGCAGGATCATGTCGGTGACGCCGAGGTCACGCAGAATCTGCGAGCCGACACCGACTTCGACATTGCGTTGTTCTCGCAGATCTCGTTTGCGCATGCCGGCATCACGCACGCGCGCCATTTCAATCGAAACAGCCTTGGCGCGGCGATCGCGGATCAACACCAGTACGCCGCGGCCTTCTTCGTTGATCAATCGCATCGACTTGGCGACCAGCGATTGTTCCTCGGCGGCGACACCCACACCCAACAGATCCTCGAGCACATTGACTGCATGCACGCGCACGAGAACCGGATCCGGTCCAGAAATATTGCCTTTGACCAGTGCCAGATGCTCCACCGGCGTCCCAGTCGTTTCATAGACGTGGAGCATGAAGTCGCCTGCGAAGGCTGTCGAAACGAGATTGCGGTTGACCTCGCGTACAACCCGGTCATTGCGCAGCCGAAACGCGATTAGGTCCTCGATGGTCCCGACCTTGAGATTATGTTTCTGCGCGAACGAGATGAGATCCGGCAGACGCGCCATGGTGCCATCGTCGTTCATGATTTCGCAGATCACGGCGGCCGGATAGAGCCCGGCGAGGCGCGCCAGATCAATCGAGGCCTCGGTGTGGCCGGCCCGCATCAAGACCCCGCCCTCGCGGGTAACCAGCGGAAACACGTGGCCTGGCGAGACGATGTCGTTGTGATGCTTCGTGGCATCAATCGCCGTGGCAATGGTCCGGGCCCGATCGTGCGCCGAGATTCCGGTGGTAATGCCTTCCCGCGCCTCGATCGATACGGTGAACGCCGTACCGGTCTGCGACGCGTTCTCACGCACCATCGATTCAAGATGGAGATGTTTGGCCCGCTCTTCCGTCAGACTGAGACAGATCAAGCCGCGTCCGTAGGTCGCCATGAAGTTGATGACGTCCGGCGTCGCCATTTGCGCTGGCACGACCAGGTCACCTTCGTTTTCGCGATCTTCGGCGTCGACCAGGACAACCATCCGGCCATTGCGGAGATCTTCAATGATCTCCTCGGTGGCGGATAGAAAGCCCTTGCCTTCCTGATAGACGACTGACTGCAAGTCGCCTGCAGCGTTTTTGCTCACTTACGATACTCCAAAAGGCGCGCCACATAGCGCGCAAACAAGTCCACCTCGATGTTAACCTCATCGTCAACCTGCCGCGCACCCCATGTCGTCACAGTCAGACTATGCGGGATCAGATTAACGCCAAACGTGCTGCCAGCGACCTCGTTGACGGTGAGCGAGGTGCCGTCCACCGCGACCGAGCCTTTTGGCGCGATGTACATCGCGAGATGATCTGGTGCTTCAAAAACAAAGCGCTGACAATCGCCATCAGGATATATGTCGGCAATCCGGGCAATGCCATCGATATGTCCGGTAACGACATGGCCACCGAGTTCATCGCCGGCCTTCAGGGAGCGTTCCAGATTCACATTCGTACCCAGCTGCCAAGCCTTGAGATTGGTCTTCGACCGCGTCTCGTTTGACACGTCGACCTGAAACTCGGCACCGGCAGCACTCGCCTGCACGTCAGTTACAGTGAGGCAGCATCCGGCACAACTGATGGACGCGCCAATCGCGATGGTTTCCGGATCAAAGCGACAGCGAATGCGAAAGGAGTCGCCCTTTGCTTCCGCGATCTCGCCAACATCCGTGACGATACCCGTGAACATCACTTCTCCTTCTTCTCGTGCGCCTTACCGGACCTGTGAAAGATGAAGATATCGTCACGCAGTAGAGGCTGGTGGGCAATCATCCGCAGCGGGGTTCGCTCGACATACCCGGAAAGCAACCGCTGCGAACGCGTTTCGCGATTATAAGGTTCCTTGCCGCCACGGGCCAGGAACATCACCACCTCGTCGACGAGCCCTGCACGATCAAAGCTGCGCCAGATAGTCGGACCGCCTTCGACCAGAAGGCGCGTCACACCGCGTTCAACCAGAGCTTCCATCACCGCCGGCAGCCAGAGCCGACCGGCCACCGACGGGACTCGGATGATGTTGTAGTCCGAACTGGCCGTTGAGCTGCCGCCCTGACGATTTCGACCGACGACCCACCATACGCCAGGCCCGCCGTCGCCGATCATTCGAGCCGAGGCCGGAATGCGATCCACCCCACCGATCAATACGACACGGCTGGGAGAGCGGTGTTGCAGGCCTGGCAACCGGCAGGTCAAGGTCGGATCATCGTCTGAGAACGTGCCGCGGCCGACGAGAATGGCATCCGATTGGGCACGAAGCAGATGGCCGCGCTGGCGCGCGTCTTCGCCCGTGACCCAGTGCGGTTGTCCCTCGATACCGCGTGGCACCTCACCATCGGCCGCCAGTGCCATTTTCAGCTGCACGAGTGGTCGGCGTTCCGTGACACGCAAAATGTGCCCGAGTGTTGTGTGGAAGCAAGCCTCCCGTCGAATTCCGCGCAATACCTCCACTCCGGCATCACGAAGCCGCGCCAGACCTCGCCCGGCCACGCGGGGGTCGGGATCTTCGATGCCGCAAACCACCCGGGCAACGCCTGCACTCAGGATCGCATCGACGCACGGCGGCGATTTTCCGTGATGCGAGCATGGCTCCAACGTCACATACAGTGTTGCCCCTTTCGCGCGATCACCGGCACGCTGCAGTGCATTCGGTTCTGCATGCGGCCGACCACCCGGCTGCGTCCAGCCGCGAGCAACAATCTCATTGGACGATGGATCGACAACCACCGCACCGACCGCGGGGTTCGGCGCCACTGTCCCAAGACCGCGTTTGGCCAAGCGCACGGCGATTGCCATGAATCGCTGATCGCTGATTTTTTGCTGGGCTTCACTCAACATTGCGCAACTGCGCACTTTCTCACAATCTCGACTTGCGGCCTAGAGCTGGTTAGTCCTGCTCTGCCGTCGCGGTGTCCGGGTCTTCCTTGGCGATCTCGCCGAGAACGTCGGCGAAATCGGCAGCCTCGCGGAAATCACGATAGACGGAGGCAAAACGCACGTAGCCCACAGCATCGACGCCGCGCAGGGCTTCCATGACCAGTTCGCCGATTTGGCCTGACGTAATTTCCGTTTCGCCGGAACTTTCCAGCTGCCGAACGATACCAGAAACAAGGAGATCGATCCGCTCGGCCGTAACCGGACGCTTGCTCAATGCCACTTCGACCGAGTTTTGCAGCTTGTCACGCACAAATGGAACTTTGCGGCCCGAGCGTTTTAGCACGATCAATTCACGCAGCTGGACCCGCTCAAACGTCGTAAAACGACCACCACAGACAGAACACGCGCGACGGCGGCGAATGGCTGTATTCTCCTCGGTCGGTCGGCTGTCTTTGACCTGGGTCTCGTCGCTTGTACAGAACGGGCAGCGCACCACTCAACTCCGATGTCGATTATTCGCCGCGCCCGCTGACGATGGATCACGCGTAAATTGGAAACCGCCGGCACAGGTTGATGGCGCGTTCTTTCACCTGCGATTCAACCGTGGCATCCCCACCAGGACCGCACTGTGCGATGCCGTCAAGCACTTCGCCGATCATTTTGCCAATCTCTCGATATTCGGCAACGCCAAAGCCTCGTGTTGTTCCTGCCGGCGTCCCCAATCGAACACCGGACGTTACCGTTGGTTTGTTAGGGTCGAATGGCACGCCGTTCTTGTTGCACGTGATATGCGCCCGGCCCATGGCCACCTCGGCGTCCTTGCCCGTCAATTCACGCCTTCGCAGATCAACCAACAGCAAATGATTGTCGGTTCCACCGGTGACGATGTCATACCCGGCCTCGAAGACAGTTTGCGCCAGCACTTTTGCATTCTCGACGACGGCCGCCGAGTAGGTGCGGAATTCTGGCTGCAGCGCTTCGCGGAAAGCAACAGCTTTGGCCGCAATGATGTGCATCAATGGTCCGCCCTGCAACCCTGGAAACACCGCAGAATTGATCTTCTTTGCAATGGCTTCGTCATTCGTCAGGATCATTCCGCCACGCGGCCCACGGAGCGTCTTGTGGGTTGTTGTCGTCGCCACGTGGGCATGTGGCAATGGGCTAGGATGAGCACCGCCGGCAACGAGCCCGGCAAAATGTGCCATGTCCACCATGAGGTAGGCCCCGACCGCATCCGCAATCTCACGGAAGCGCGCGAAATCCCAATGTCGACTGTAGGCCGAGCCACCGGCAATGATGACTTTTGGTTTGCAGCGCTCGGCAAGCTCGGCGACGTCATTCATGTCGATGACACCATCTTCCCGTCGCACGCCATACGACTCGACATGGAACCATTTGCCGGAGAGGTTGACCTTGGA
>JBPCWB010000690.1:0-16498 GCA_051009955.1 Hyphomicrobiaceae bacterium
GCCTTCAACATCGTCGCGGACTAAGACGCCGCGCACCGATGGTGAGAGAAACCGAATCGGCTCAGGTGTCCGGCAACAAGTCATCATCAAGGAAGAGGGCAAGCCAGATGGTTGCCTCGTTCGGATCCGTCCAGCTGACGCGATGGCGGCAGTGACTCGGTAGGAATACGGCGTCGCCTGCTTCCAGTGTACGTTCCTCTGCCTCTCCCTCGATCAGTAGCCCGGCACGCCCCGAAAGGACCATGACCCACTCGGCCTGATCCTGATCATACCAATTGCCAGGCGGAGTCGCCTGGCCGTAGGAGACGATACGCTCGAGCCGAACGCCCCGCCCCGCGATGATGTCCTCCGTGATCTCGTCCGCGCTTCTCCCCGGCAAAGACCGCAATAGGTTGGTCGTTGAAACGCGCATGTCAGACGGCATCTGGTTCGTTATGTATCGAAGCGATTTCGCTTCCGTCGCATGCGACGATCCGGAGCAACACCGTCATGCGGCTTTTATGTTTGATCGCTGAACATGATCGAGATTGGCACCTTCGATGCGAATGAGCTTGACCACACCATCACGCGACGGCGAATGAACCGCCCCAACATCATAATAGTGCGCGTCGCCCGGCTTCATCGGGTAAGTCTTAATCTTTTCAACCCGCTTTGGTGCCGTAGCCGAGCCCGGATCGACGATTTTCCAATCCGTCATCATCGTCTCACCGGTGGCCTGGCCGTAGATCGCCCAGCTCGAGCCGTGATCGTGCGGTTCTCCATTTGACGATCCTGTGTAGACATGACCGCAGATGCAGAAGCCAAGGTTGGGATCTTCATAGAGAACCTCGCGTGGATGTTCACCCTCGGCACGATCCTTGAGGTGGGTCGCGATGAAGTCCTGATCAAGCAGAGCCTTCGATACGATTTCGCAAACCTTTTGCTTGCCGGCGGCGTCGGGCTGGCTGGTCAAAACGGCGCGAATATCGTCGGCCAACTGCTCAAGCGTGATTGCCATGTCTGATCCTCCAATTGATCGTCTAAAGATAGGCTGCAACGAAATCACTATGCAAGGCTGGCAACTTTGACATGTCTCAACTCCCAACGGTTGGCAGGCGTGTGCCCGGCGCCGGCGGCGTTTCGGGTGGGCCGGCAAAGCACTGGGCCAGTTGCATCCACTGCATTGCGGCTGGTCCCCGTACGGATAATGTCGTGTCGGCGACGTTGCGCACCTGGGTGACGACTTGGCAGAACCCGACCGCGGACCCGATTACCGAGTCGGTGGTGTTGGACTCATTCCAATCCCAAGTCTCTCCGGAGGGTGCCTGCAGACGCACGTGCGGCGGTTCGCCAGGTGGGGCAAGTTGCCGGTTTGCAAAGGTCCAGCCGAAGGTGCGCACGCCGATGACGGCAATGTTTTTGATACGATCGGTATTTACGCGGGTCACGCCAAGGACATCGTAGATTTCCTGGCCGTGCGCCCAAGTCTCCATCTGGCGCGCGGTGACGAACATTCTGACGCCCATGTCGGGTCCAGACCAGGTCAATCGCTCGTCCGGATCTTTCGCGGCCAGCACGTCGCACAGCTTCGACCAATGTCCGGCCCAGGTCTCCAACAATGCCCGCCCGGTGAGATGACCGATGCGCTCGTGAGTGAGTTGCATCAGCGTTGCGCCGGAATCGCGGCGCGCCTTTATCGCGTCACGCAGGCGAACGTAGGCATCCACGTCGGTCGCTGACAACAAGGCCATGTTGTCGCTGAAATGCAGGTGCTGGACGACATCATTGATCGTCCAATGCTTGAATGTCGTCTCGCGTTGCCAATCGTCGTCATCAAGAGCCGCCAGAAGCTTGTGGAGTTCTTCTGCCTCCTCGCGAAAGTCCTGCACCTGCTGCAACGACATTGCGGCCTCCTTGGATCGCAGACGACCGTTCCTACATCTCGACTTCGATGAGATAGGGGGTTTCGGTCGCAAGACCAGCTTCGAAGGCCGTTGCAAGGCCCTTCGTGTCGTCGACCTTGCAGCCATCAACTCCCATGCCTGCCGCCATCTGCACCCAGTCGAGATCCGGCCGGGTCAGGCTCAGCATGTCGACGGCCCGCGGACCAGGGTTCTGCACGCCGACATTGGTCAACTCGCCGCGCAAAATCTTGTAACTCCGATTGGAGAACACCATGATCGTGACGTCGAGTTGTTCACGCGCGATGGTCCAAAGCGACTGCACCGTGTACATCGCGCTCCCATCGCCTTCGAGGGCTATGACTTTCTGGCCGGGTGCGGCGATGGCGGCGCCGGTCGCGACCGGCAGACCGTAGCCGATCGAACCACCACGATTGTTCAACCAGACGTGCGGCGGAGCGCCGGCCGTCAGCGGAAAGAACTCGCGCCCTGTAGTTACTGATTCATCGACGACAATGGCATTTTCCGGCAGCAGCGCCCCGATGACCGCGGCAATGCTTGCCGGTTCGATCGGGCCGTCGGGAATGTCCGGTCGGAATGGCGCCACGACGCCTTTTGGTTCGACCTTGCCGGCATTGACAGCATCCGCAAGGGCCTGCAATGCGCCGGGAATATCGTCGGCATCGCCGGCAACCTCGTAGAACTCGCAACCCTCCGGCGTCAGGATGCTGGGCTTGTTGGGATAGGCAAAAAACGCGACGGGGGGCTTGGCCCCGATCAGGATGATCTTTTCGTATCCCTTCAGGATCTCCAGCGCCTTGTCGACGACGAACGGGATGCGATTGACTTCGATCCGTCCGGCGCCGCGATCAAGTCGGGCGTTGGCCCATTCGGTGAGCAGGCCGCAGCCTGTCGCTGCCGCGATCTGTCCGGCCAGGCGAAGATTGCCCTCCTGAAGCGCCGCTCCGCCGAGCAGGATCAAGGTCTTCTCACCGCCTCCCAAAGCTGCCGCCGCTGCATCAATCTTATCCGTTTCCACCGGCGTTCGCGAAACGAACGACGGGATTTCGGCAACACCGGTCGCCTCGTTCCAGGCCGTGTCACCAGGCAGGATCAGAGTCGCAACTTGTCCCGGCGGCACCATGGCCGCAGCGATTGCCTCGGCGCCGTGCCGTGCGATATCCCGCGCGGACGTTGATGTCTTGACCCAACGCGACACCGGACGTGCGATGCCTTCGATATCGGCGGTCAGCGGCGCATCCAGTTCGATGTGATACGTGGCGTGCTCGCCAACGATATTGACGATTCCGGAGCCGGCCTTTTTTGCGTTGTGCAGGTTCGCGACGCCATTGGCCAGCCCCGGGCCCAGATGCAGCAATGTCGAAGCCAGACGTCCGGCTATGCGGTAGTAGCCATCGGCTGCTCCTGTTACACCACCCTCGAACAGGCACAATACGCAACGCATGCCGGGCACCTGGTCGAGCGCAGCCACGAAGTGCATTTCCGACGTGCCCGGATTGGTGAAGCAGACGTCGATATTGCCGGCGAGCAGCGTGCGCACAAGACTTGCTGCACCGTTCATGTCTCAACCCATTTATTGGCCAGTTTGAATTTGCGGCGTGAGGGCCGCAGTGGGATACATGCGGCGCACCGATTGGGAACGGACTATGCCCAAGATCACCACTGGCTCCAAGGCCCCACGATCATTCGTCCGAAGGCAGCAGATAGATGATGACGCCCAACGACCGGCCTCGCGCAGGCCGCATCATTCGCCTTAATTCCAAGACAATTTGGCGCCAATGACAGCGGTCGGTTTGATAGTAAGTTGCTGACCCGACCATGAGCATCACGGATAGTCTGAGGCGATTGATTCATTCGCCGGCGTTCAAGTTCATTCTCGTCATGGTGCTGATTCTCGCACTCACCATTCCGCTGCTGTTTGCGTTTCTTCTCGTCAATGAGCGCGAAAAATATGCGCAACAGGCCCGCAACGACGTCGGCCAGATGTGGGGCAGTGCGCAAACCATTCGCGGCCCCTACGTTGTCGTGCCAACGACTCGGGTTAAGGAAGTGCGCCGTGGCGATACCGTCGAGCGCGTAACCGTTCGCGAGTTCGCGATTCTGCTGCCGGAAGATCTCAAGATCCGCGGCCAGGTGACCAGCGAAGTCCGCCGTCGAGGCATTTTCGAAATTCCGGTCTACCGCAGTGTTATTCGGTTCGATGGCAAGTTCATCCAACCGATCACGCGCGCGCTAACACAGGCAAATCTCGAAATTCAATGGGGTGACGCCGCGCTGGTCCTAACCATGAATGACGTGCGCGGCATTAAGAAAACGGCCGAGTTGATCATCGACAATGGCGCCGAACGTCAGTTGTTCCGAGGCGGGGTCAGCGCCGACGCGAGCGGTCGCACGCAGGGCATTCACGTCCCAATTACAGAAGCGCAAGCACAGAATGGCTTCGCCTTCTCATTCGAGCTTCATCTCAACGGGTCGAGCGCGATGCGCTTCGTGCCGGCAGGCGGCGAAACTGAAGTCACGATTAAATCGGACTGGCCGCATCCAAGTTTTTCGGGTGCCTTTCTGCCGGACCAGCGCGACATTTCCGATGCCGGCTTTTCGGCAACCTGGACCATTCCGCGCCTGGCTCGAGGCCAAGGCCAGACGATCCGCCAAAACCGCCTTGACACCCTGATGCAGAGCAAGTCATTCGGGGTTGATTTCTATCAGCCTGTCCGCTTCTACAGCCTGGCCGAGCGTGCGTTGAAGTACGCGCTTGGCTTCATCGGCATCATTTTCCTGGCGGTGTTCGTCATGGAAATTCAGAGCCGAAAGCGCGTGCACTGGATTCAGTACATCTTCGTCGGTCTCGCGCTCGTGATCTTTTATCTGGTGCTTATCGGGACGGCGGAACACATTGGATTCGATCTCGGCTACTTGGCAGCCGCTACGGCGACCAGCATCCTGGTTGGCTCCTATTTCGGCACGGTTGTTCGATCTTTGAGCCGCGGCCTCAGTCTGACTGGTGTCCTCGCGGTCATATATGGATTGCTCTATCTGCTGTTGCGTGTCGAAGACTATGCGATGCTGATCGGTTCAATCGCCGCTTTCACGCTGCTCGCCATCGTGATGTTCGCGACACGAGATGTCGACTGGTCGCAATCGGCGGATCAAGAAAAAGCCGTATCGTGAGTGCTGCCGGACTCGTCGCGGGTGTCAGCCGCAAAAGTTATTGGATGCAGTCAATCCGATCGATTTCGGTAACGCCCTATCAACGATCCGATCATAAGATTGCGTCCGCAAGTGTTGGCTGCAGTTGTTCCAATCAATCATGAAACAGAAGACCATCGATATTGAACGACGACAGTTTGGTCGTCGCAAGACAGTTATCCACGCTTGGGTCCTGACCAAAGGCGGGACGCGTGTACCATGTATTATTCAAAACCTGTCACCTCGTGGCGCTTTGCTGGAGTTTCCCAATGGTGCGCCCGCCACCGAGAAATTCAGGCTGGTGTTCGGCGCGGATCAGCGGGAACGCCGCTGCGTCGTGCGGCATCGTCAGCCGAACACGCTTGGCGTTAGCTTCGATATCTTGACCAAATTTGAAGAACGCGACGTCTGGGCCAAGGTCGACAGGGAAAGGACCTGGACCCGACTGTTCGAACGCCACAGTTACATCGGTCGAAAGATCCACGGCAGTGCGAGCAAGGGGTGATTGACCCAACTCCACCAGGCGTGGTTGGCGAACTGTGCAATGTAAAGCATGGCCAGGAAGCCCAGCCAGGCAGCACTGACGAATACAGTCGACAGCACCATACCGACTCTGCTGCGTCGCGGCGGCTCGAGATTGTCGAGCCGGATGTCAAACTGGCCTGCGACAGCATTGACGAATTCGCTGCCCCCGCCGCCAGTGGTGAGGACCGCGCGCGCGTAGAGTCGGGCAGCCCATCGACGAAGAACCAGCGCGACAAGGACCAAATAGACCGTGGCGAGCAGATGCCAGCGATTGGCAAACGCCTTGATGGTGGCCGCATCCGCCCCTGCCAGCTTAGGATTGATCTGTTCAACGAATGTCGGCAGAATCTGTGCAAGAAACAGCGGTGCCATGAGGATGACCGAGGAGACGGTCAGAAGCAGATAGCGCCAACGCACGGCGCTCATGAGCCTTCGAATACGGCGCAGCTCGAATGCCGCAGCGAGCCGTCCCTCAGTGGCGAACGCAGAAAACGCCATTGGCGCATGAGTGAGAATGGCAACCGCCGCGAGCGCGCCGAACAGCGCCAGCACAGGACCGACCCAGGCTTGCTCGTAGCCCTTGTTGAATGAGTTCTCCCAACCCGCCCACCAGGACACCAGCATCAAAAGTCCAAACGGCAAAGTCAGAGCTGCCACGACGACGGTCGCCATCAGCCCCTGCCTGATCGTGTCCCAAAGCCCGGACCACCATCCGGGAAAACGCGCGTATGGCGTAAATTCGCTGCTAGCGGCAATAGCAGCGAGTGCCGGCTTGCGACCTATCTTCCGGCCGCGGCGTAGCACTTCGATAATCACTTCGCGCCGCATGACTCGCACCAGCCAGCCGAGAACCAGAATGGCGGTCACAGGCGTGAGCGCGAGCAAGACAGCTATGGCAACCCGGACAAGGTTAAGCAAACGCTGAACCAGGCCGCCGGCCCAACCCAGCGCCCCTGCATGCCGAACGCGTCCAAGGACAGCCATCATGTCAGAATCTCTGACAGAACCCGGCCCTCCGCTGCCGCAACACGAAAGCCCATGACTGCGCCGATTGTCGCCGCAAGACTCGTTTGATCGACGGTCTTGTCCAACACACGATCTCGAACAATGCCTGTGCCGAATACCAACGCGAAAATCTCGTGCGCCGAACGGGAATTGAAGTGATGCTGGAACGGGACCGACATCAGCGGATTCGCGTCGCGCCCGCAGTCAGGCACGATTACAAAGACGGTGTTGCCGCGGTAGAACGGACTGGACTCGACTGCTGCAACCAAACGCTGCAGGCCCTGATCGATGATCGCAATGGCCCGCGTGTAGTGGGAAGCATTGCCCCAGTGCACATAGTCGGGATCTTGATAATTGATCATCATCAGGCGCGGTCGCAGCTGTGAGAGAGCACGGACGGCCAGCTCGGTCAGCAGTCGGTCCCCACGCGGATTCTTGAGTCCGCTGTCACCATAATGCCGCCGCCAGTCATCCCAGAACCGCTCGAGCATCGGTGAGCGCAGATCGGTTGTCCCTCGATAGTCGAAGGACTTCAATTTCGCGAGTGTCTTGCGCGCTTCGTCCAACTCTTCGTCCGTGCCCTTGCCGGCATGCAGGATCCGTTGCAGCTTGTGCAGCTTGAAGCGGTAGAGTCCGAGAACTTCCGATCGATAGCGGACGCCATAGTGCCTATGCCCGCCGTAGGTCAGGTATTCCTCCTGCGGCCGGTCCTCACCATTGACGAGCAGCGCCTGGTGTGGTGGGACCGCAAAACGTTTGCGCAATATCTCGAACAACGAGGGCTGATTAGGCTCAAGCAGCGGCGCCAGCCCGCGCGATCCGACTTTCTGGTAAGCGGCATATCGGCCGGTCAGCAAGTTAAGCGTGCCCTCGGCGTGGCTGGTGTCGCCGCCTTTGAGACTGTCAATCTCGACCCGGGGGATGAGCACGCCACGCGGTGCCAGCTGGTGCAGCAGAAAGGGTGCGAATGTCTTTTCGGGGTGAACAGTTTCTGTCCGGCGCACGCCACCGCCGAATCGCACCAATATGACATTGGGCCCACGATAGGGTCTGGCGGCGGCCGGTTGGGCCTGCCCAAACTCAAAGCTGCCCGCGGCGACTGCGCCAAGCGCTGCTTTGCCAAATGTTCGTCGCCCAATCTCCATCAGCCGCAGATCCTGTGCTGTGTTGAGCCTGCGACCCGATATCAATCAATTGCGACAAAGTCATGAGGTTCGTGGCCCTCGAGTTAGATCACTTGGTCTCGTTCCCGCCAGGCCCGGGCAATCCAAGGGACGCTGCAAACGCTTCAAGCTGCGTTGCAACGTCGGCTTGTCCGGCCAGGGCCTTGCGCGCCTTGGCCAGGCTCGCCTGGGCCTTTGCCGAGTTGCCGAGAACGACGTACGCACGAATCAGGCGTTGCCACTCCGACAACTCGCCTCCATCAGCATCAAGACGCGCGGCCAAGCCCTCGACCATCTGTCCGATGCGCGCCTGGCGTTGCTGCGGCGTCAGAGCCGCCATTGTCTGGCGCATTTCCGGCGTCAGCATCGGGGCCCGGCCCGTTTCGGCTGGAGCGGTATCCGTCTTGGCGGGTTCCGACTTGGCCCCTTTCCCGCCTGGTTCGGGCAATCCAAGGGACGCTGCGAACTCTTCAAGCTGCGTCGCAACCTCGGCTTGTCCGGCAAGGGCCTTGCGCGCTTTTGCGAGACTCGCCTGGGCCTTCGCCGAATTGCCGAGAACGACGTAGGACCGAATCAGGCGTTGCCATTCGGACAGTTCGCCACCATCGGCATCGAGACGCGCGGCCAAACCCTCGACCATCTGTCCGATGCGCGCCTGGCGTTGCTGCGGCGTCAAGGCCGCCATTGTCTGGCGCGCTTCCGGCGTCAGCATCGGAGCACGGCCCGTTTCGGACGGCGCGGTGTCCGTCTTGGCGGACTCCGACTTGGTCTCGTTCCCGCCAGGTCCGGGCAATCCGAGGGACGCTGCAAACGCTTCAAGCTGCGTCGCAACCTCCGCTTGTCCGGCCAGGGCCTTGCGCGCTTTTGCCAGACTCGCCTGGGCCTTCGCCGAATTGCCGAGAACGACGTAGGAACGAATCAGGCGTTGCCAATCGGACAGCTCGCCACCATCGGCATCGAGACGCGCGGCCAAGCCCTCGACCATCTGTCCGATGCGCGCCTGGCGTTGCTGCGGCGTCAAGGCCGCCATTGCTTGGCGCGCTTCTGGCGTCAACATCGGAGCCCGGCCCGTTTCGGCTGGCGCGGTGTCCGTCTTGGCGGTTTTGGACTTGGTCTCGGAACTGCTGTCCGGCGGAGTTCCCCCAACCGACGCAAGCCGTTGACCGACAACACTGCGCATTTGTTTTGGCAGGTCATCCCGGGCCAGGAGCTTGCGGTAGGCTGCGGCGGCCTCTTCATTTTTGCCGACCTGCTCTTGGCGAACGGCCAACCAAAAGTGTGCCGGGAGATAGTCCGGCCGCAATTTCAAAAGTCGCTCGTAGGCCAATTTCGCGGCGTCATTAACCTGGCCGTTTGTGGCTCCCAGAATGGCTTCGGCAAACTGAGCCAAACGCCGATCACTTTCGCCGTTCAGTCGGATGGATTGCTCATAGGCCCGCGCCGCCTTGCGAAAGTCACCCCGCTTCAAATAGATCGGCGCAAGAACATCCCAGCCGCGGCCATCCTCCGGCTGCGCCTGCAAACGGGCTTCGACGCGCGCGATGAGCTGCTCTACCGGAAGGCGGCTCGGATCGATCTTGGCGCGCTCTGCATGGGGTTGGCCGGGCAATCCCGGAGCACCCAGCACCAGGTAACCGCCGACGGTGAGCGCGACGACGACGACAGAAACGGCGGCCGCCAGTCGCTGCCGCGCGCCTGTGGAAAGCCCTATGGATGAAGTTGCTGAAGCTGACGACTTCGGCGCCGTGCCGTCGTCAATGGCAAGAATGCGCCGTGAGACCTCGAGCCTGGCGGCTTTCGCCTCGTCGGCGTTCAGGAGACCGCGTTCTTCGTCGCGCTCGATCTCACCAAGCTGATCCTTATAGATGGCAAGGTTCGCACTCTCGGAATGGACTTGTTCGCCTGATCTGGCCAACAACGGACGCATGATAGCGGCCAATCCGACAACGGTTGCCAGTGCGGTCAGTATCCAGAAGAGCATCGGCGTCCCCCGACGATCGGTCGTGTGATCATTTTCTAGCCTCAACCGGAGAACAAGTTGCGGAGCGCCGGTTTGGGGGAACCTATCACCACAGATGTGGTGTCAGCGTGGTCTTTTTCCCGGCATCCTCAGGATTGCATCTGTGTCAAATTGTTGCTCATGCGAGGCATTGCGTCGTAGTGACCATCCTCGCCACCGCGGATACGACCGTCGCCAAGGACCGGAGGAGTGCGCATGCTAGCCGTCATTGGTCGAATCATACTCGTACCCATCGCGTTTGTGATTGCGGCGCTGATCGCCTTGTTCGTGTTGGTGACACTTGGTTCCGAGCGCATCACGCATGCCATCCAAGGCAGCGACGAAGTTTCGGTATCAGGGGCTGTTGAGCTGATCGGTCAGGCGGTTGTACTCACCTCCGCCATGACCATTCTGCCGGCACTTGCGATTGTTATTATCGGCGAGGTCGCGCGGATTCGCTCGATCTACTATTATGTCGTCGGTGGTGGTTTTGCGCTGATTTCGATCCCTCTGCTCGCACAACTGGGGCACGGCGGAGCCATCGAAATGCCCGGCGCCGTCGTCCTGCAAGTCTTTGCAACATCCGGATTTCTGTCTGGATTCACCTACTGGTTGCTGGCGGGGCGTACCGCCTGAATTCAAAAACAATTTCGCGGAACGGTTAATCACAGACCGTCGAATCGCGTTGATGCCGACGGCAACCGGGCGTATGAAGCCATTGGACTAATGTTGTACCGAGACATGCGATGCTGGGATTCATAGGCGGCTTGCTGCGCGTAATCATTGGACTTGTGCTTGCCAGCCTTGCTGCAGGTGTCGTGCAGGTTCTGTTTGCGATTACGCCAGCCGAACTCATCGACGTCGGATGGGAGTACTGGACGCAGGGCAGCGTCTGGGTCGTCGAATCTGCGACGATCATTGGGATCTTTGCCTTACCCTTTGGCTTACTCTCCGCACTCATCAGCGAATGGGCCGGCATCCGAAGTTTCGCGTATCACGGCTTTGCCGGGATCGCGATTGCAGTTGCCGGGTTCGGGCTGATCTCCGCTGGCGAAGGTGCCAACGTGCCGACAATCGTCAACAGTTACGCCATGGCCGCCTTTCTGACGACGGGTCTCGTTGCCGGTTTCGTCTATTGGCTGTTTTCAGGTCGGTTTGCGCATCGCGCGGCGAAGGCCCCGGCCAAGACGCCTGCCAGTGGCCAACCGACACAACCGCGACAGGTACCGATCGCCAACCCCACCGCAGCGCCAAAACCGCCGCCACAGAAATCTCGGCCGGCGAAAGATGATAATACCAAGACGGGTGACGGAAAACCCGTCGCAAGTCCGGATCCTGCGGACAAGAATCCGTCGGATCCCGGAACGATTACGCCGACGAAGCCGGCTCGAACATTCGACGCTTGATCGATTCATCCGCACGATTGTGGCTTGAGGGACATCGGTGCCCTGGAACAGCCACCTGACAGGAGTTGACCGTGCTCGACCTGCACATCCAGATTGCTTCCGCCTGGGGCGATGCCGCGCGGCTGTACGCCGATGCTTTTAAGGCAGCGCTCGATGCGCACTGGTCGTGGGCCGGGGTGGGTGACGGAACCGGACCGAAATCCGAGCAGAATTCGTCCGCATCGGAGCAGCCAGGCGACGCCTGGCGCTCGGTTTTTGATTGGCCGGAGAATCAGACCTCGTCGCGATCGTGGTATCGCGCCCCAGTGGAAAATCCGTTTCTGGCTTTCTGGGACGAAGCCTTGAGGCCCTGGCGCACCTATACGACGGCAGGCTGGCCAATGGGGCTGGATTCGCTCAATGCGTCCATGGCGCAAGGTGCCATGATGCACAATGCCACGGATTTCTGGACACAGGCCTTTCAGGCGCAAGCGAGCATGCTGTCGTCAGCGTTCGATCCGGGCCGCAACGGAGTTCACACGTCGCAACCACCTCGCGCGCACACGCCGTCGCCTTGGCCCGGATTTGCCGTCGCTCGCATTTCATTTCCTGACGACACCGAGATTACGATCACGGTTCCGTGCCCGATTCCAGGTCTCGGTGCTCTGCGCTGACTGCGGTGCAGCGCTGAGACAAAAGACAAATTTAAACGTAGCCCGGCCCCTCGATCACCGGAAACTTGTCCAACAGCGCTTCGTCCACATCGACGCCCAGGCCCGGGCCGTCCGGCGCGATGACCGTGCCGTCGGGTGCGACGTCGGCTTTCCAGCTGCACAGGTCATCTCGGAGCGGATTGTAAGCGGACAGGTCCGCCTCATAGTAACCAGCATTGTCGATACTGCTGAGCAGGTGAATGCTGGCGGCGACATTCAGCCCGGTGACCGACGTATGCGGATTGAATGACAGTTTCCAGGCCGACGCCATCGCCGCAATCCTCTGCGCTTCCGTGATGCCACCGGTCTTTGAAAGATCGGGTTGAATAATCGTAATCGCACTGTCCTCGATGGCGCGATGCAATTCAAACCGGGTGTAGTGGTTCTCTCCTGCCGCGAGGGGTGTACGGCCAAACGTGCGGGCCTCGCGATAGCGGCGATAATCGTGTGGCGGAAAAGGCTCTTCGAGCCAGCCGACATTGGCCTCGTCCAACGCCGGGAAGACCGAACGCGCATCGCTGAGTTGATAGGCGGCGTTTGCATCGGTCAAAATGTCGATACGATCGCCGAGCTGCGCGCGAACCGCCTGCACGCGGGCAATGTCATTCGCCGACGTGTCTCCGAGTCGCAGCTTGAGCGCACAATAACCTGCCTCGACCATACCGCTGGCCTCGCCGGCAAGTTCCTGCGGCGGCTGGTAGCCGAGGGAGACGCCGCCGGCGTAGGCGGGAATGTGCTTTGCGGTCCCGCCGAGCAGCTTATGGACGGGCCATCCGGTCGCTTTGCCACGGATATCCCACAACGCCATGTCGATACCGCTCATGGCGATGGCGCAGGCAGCTCCCGTGCCATGGCTGGCAAGCTGCATTCTGTATATCCGGTCCCAGACGCCGACCACGTCCGCTGCGTCCATTCCGGTGATCAGTGTCCTCAGAGTCGTATTGGCCAATTGCGCGATCGCTCCTGGCGCCCGGCCGGCATGCGATTCCCCCCAACCGACGATCCCGTCGCTGGTCGTCACCTTGACGAGAACGGCATCGCGCTTGACGGCGCGGCCGATCCCCAACGTGACACCGAATTTCTCCGGAATGGGAAATGAGATCGGGTAGGCGGTGACAGTCTCGATTTTCATGGCGTTGACCTCTGTTTCGCAGCCGCTCGCGCGTAGGTCATACCCTGAATGAGCTTGGCAATGACCGCAAGCGGCGCGCCCGGCCCCATGCCATCGTGATGCGGATATTCCGCCGTCGGCGATCGAAGCATCCCGACCCACACGCCTGTGCCCTTGCGAGGCGTCAGCGGACATGCACATCATGTTGCCCAGTCGGTGCGTTCGACGGCCACAGCAGGAGACCCAATATGACCAAGCCAAGCGGCCTCGGAATCTGGTGCTCGACCAACGCTCTCGACAGGGGCAGGTTGGCCGAGCTGGCAGCGAACGTCGAGCGCTACGGCTATCGAACGCTCTGGTACCCGGAATCGTTATCCTACGAGACATTTGCGATGGGTGGTTTTCTGCTGAGCCAGTCCAGCCGGCTGCAGGTTGCCAGCGGCATTGCCAATATCTACGCGCGCGACGCTTTTACGTCCGCACAAGGCCACGACAGTCTCAATGCAATGTATAACGATCGCTTTGTTCTGGGGCTTGGCGTCTCCCATGTACCGCTCGTAGAAGGCGCGCGAGGCCATACCTACAACAAGCCCGTGACGACGATGCGCGCCTATCTCAAGGCGATCGCCGACGCCAATATCGACCCAACGATCAAGCGTGATGATCGCGACATCGTGCTGGCGGCTCTTGGGCCGAACATGCTCAAGCTGTCCGCCGAGGCGAGCAAGGGCGCACATCCCTATTGTGTGACGCCGGAACATACAGCGCAGGCGCGCGAAACAATGGGCAATGATAGCTGGTTGTGCGTCGAACAGAAGGTTTGCCTGACTGCCGACGCGGCGACGGCACGCGAGGTCGCCCAGAAACAGATGGCGCGCTATATGCGTTTGCCGAATTACCGGAACAATTGGTACCGTCTGGGATTCAGCGAGGACGAAGTCACCGGTGAGGGATCGGAACGTTTTCTTGATGCCATGGTGATCTGGGGCGGCGAGGCCCGGATCCGAGACTGCATCGAAGCCCACCAGCGGGCCGGCGCGGATCAGGTCATCATCCAGGCATTTCCGCCCGATGGTAGCGACGGCACCGACTTGCGCGCACTTGAAGCCTTTGCTCCGGGAGCTTGATCTTACATCCACGCTTCTCTCAGTCTGAACGGGAGCGACTCAATGGGACTATCGATCCGAAAACTGACACCGAACTTTGCCGCAGAAGTCGCAGAGGTCGAGCTGTCGCCCGAACTCGACGACGCGATCGTTGCCGAGCTCCGGACGGCGATGAACGAGTTTGCCGTCCTCGTCTTTCGCAATCAGGATTTATCGGATGACGAAGCATTGTTCACTTTCGGTGGCCGCTTCGGAGACATTGCGCCGCCGCGTAACCATCGCATCGCCGGACGCCTCAAGCGTGGCGAGCTAGCCGACATTTCCAACCTCGATCTCAATGGCGAGATGCGCAAGCGTGACGACAGTCGGCGCCTTGACGCGCTGGCCAATCAACTCTGGCATTCCGACGCCTCATTTCGGGCCGTGCCCGGTGCCCACTCAATGCTTTACGCTCACACCGTGCCGCCGAAGGGCGGCGACACCGAGTTTGCGGATCTGCGTGCCGCCTACAATACGCTTGATCACGAACTCAGGGGTATCATCGAAGAGCTCATCGTTGAGCACTCTATTTTTCACTCGCGGGGTTTGCTCGGACACACCGACTACACCGACGAGGAACGCCGGGCTCTGCCGCCTGTTCACCATAGCCTGGTGCGCAGCCATCCCGACTCAAAACGCAAATCGCTCTACATGGGATCGCACGCGTCTCACATCGTCGGATGGCCGATTCCCGATGGCCGACTGCTGTTGCGCGAGCTCATGGATCATGCCACTGAACGGCGGTTTGTTTATCGCCATCGATGGCAGGTCGGGGATCTGGTGGTCTGGGACAATCGGTGCACGCTGCATCGCGGCCGGCGATACGATGATCTGACGCACAAACGGGATCTTCGCCGCGTGACAACGATGGATACAGACAACAAAACCGCAGTAGCGGTTCCAGCCGGCGCCGGCCGGTAAAATCAGCGCCATCGATCCGCTTGCATGCCAGGCCCGCCTTGGATATTCGTCCCTGGCGCTAGCGCGTGAGGACCAGTTGCGTTTGCGTGACAATGGCGGCCAGCTTGCCCGATTCATTGGTGACCCGCGTTTGCCAGATCATTGTTCGGCGGCCACGATGAATCGGTGTCGCCTCGCCGGTCACCGTGGTGTTGACCGGCGCAGGTGCGACGAAGTTCGTATTGCTTTCAATGGTCGTCGTCCAGTCGCCCTCGGCGAGGTTCAATATCGTTCCAGCCGCACCGAGAGTGTCAGCAAACGCCATGATGGCGCCGCCGTGCAATACGTCCGGCTTGGTGCACAATTCAGGTCGGACCAAGAGCCGCGCAACAACCTTGTCCTTGCGCGCGCTGACGTACTGAATGCCCAGCTGCTCGGCAAACGGCATTATTTCACGTGTCAGTCGTTCGATTTCGTCCATCGTTCGCGTTCACCCTCGCTCTCACGCAATTGCGGCTCGGGCCTCCTTCCAGCCACGGGTCGCGCTGGCGGCTACGGTAAAGATGCAGAAGGCGACAATGCAAGCCAATGTTGCAATCGAAAATTGCAGACGGCAGTCAAACTGCTGGACGGCAAATACGAAAACCGGCCCCAGGGCACGGAAGATGTTGGCAGCCAGCGGGGTCGTTCGGCTGACGCCAAATTGCACGAGGAATGACGGGATCACAATGAGCGCGAAGGTACCGAGCGCCAGAACAGGAAGGTTGGCGACCGGCGGGCGGGCATGGGACGCGCCAACCATCAGCTCAAGTCCTGCAGCAAGCACCAATGTGAGCAGGAATCGTGCGCCCATCACGGTATCTGAACCGAAGCCTGCATCGGTAAAATCACGCGTGACGATGTAACTCGCTGTAATCATGGTCCCACCAAAGACAACGAGTAGCAGGGCGAGGGCTTGCGTCGTCACGTCGGTGCCGGTCATACCGGAGCGATTGGTCAGGACGACAATCGACAGCATGGCAAGCGAAACCGCGAGCCCCAGATAGAGCGACCACTCTGCGCGCGACAGCCGCGTTCGCGCCGATGTCCAGCCCAGCCGGCCGCCAATCAGAACCACCAACGGTCCGATGCCGTTGAATAAGGTCGCGACCACTGCCGGCTCGAGATATTTCAAACCGAAAAAGAAACTCAGCCAGGCCGCTGCCGTCGTTCCATTGAGCAGCGCCAACGACGTTCGCCGCTCAATTAGCCTGCGGACTTCACCCGGGCGGCGGATCAATGACGAAGCCGCAAAGACGATCAACGACAGCCCGAACGCCATTACCGCAACAAGAAGAAAACTCGTGGATTGGAAGACTTTCCCAAAGAACGCATCGCGGGCGCCCTGCGCAGCGGCGAAAAGGAACAGGCAGATCAATCCGAGTTGTGATGACGTCATCGCATGTCCCTGATCAAATTCGAT
>JBPCWB010000691.1:0-2606 GCA_051009955.1 Hyphomicrobiaceae bacterium
GGGGCGGGGCAATTCCTGACGCAAGGACATCAACACACTTCACGAACAACCACATAGGAAATCGCCCCTCACTCTGTGAACATCACTGCGCCCGCAATTGCCCCGTGGCGCATAGCCCAATCCTCAATCATCCAACCGGGCAAGAGAGATGAAGCAGCGCAATCGCCACGCCGTCAAGTCAGGCGTTGCCTCGGTCGGTGCGCCCAGCGGTCAGCTCTGACGGTGGTCTCAAACCACTGCCGGCGCGAAAGCCAAAGGCAAATCAGATACATCGTGATGGCGGAACGTAGAATTTGCCATCTCAGTGATGCGCGTCGGCATCACGCCGGCCGAGCGTCAAGCGGTTCGTCAGCAGCCATCACATTGTGATGGCAAGGTCTCTTTTTCGCTGCGGCGAGGCGTCTGGATGGCGTGGGGGCTTTCTTGGATGTTGTTGGCGCGTTGCGGTCATCATAGGATCGCAACCGGAAAACATGGAGTTCGTCGATGTCTCTTGCCCCACGCTTCGGCGTCCTAGTCCTACCGAACATGGAATGGATAGACTATCTGCAGCGCGTCCTGAACGTCGAGCGGCTCGGCTTTGAAATCGTAACGACGGCCGACCATTTCGTCGATTGGACCGACACGTCCCGCCTATGGCACGAAGGCTGGAGCGCCTTGGCCGGGATCGCGATGGCCACCGAACGCATTCGGCTCGCAACCTATGTCACGCAATTTCCGCTGCGTCATCCGGCGATGCTGGCGCGGCAGGCCCTGACAATCGATCACATGTCGAATGGCCGCCTTGAGATTGGACTTGGTACCGGCATTCCGATTGACCCGAGCTACGAGATGATGGGTATCCCGAATTGGGACGGCAAAGAGCGCGTTGCTCGGTTCAAGGAATACACCGAGATTGTGGATCGGCTTCTGTCGAACGAAGTGACGAGTTTTTCCGGCAAGCACTACACGATCAACGAAGCCATTATGAAGCCGAGGCCGGTTCAGTCGCCGCGGCCGCCGATCGTGATCGGCGCTCTGGGTCCGGTCATGCTGCGCTACACCGCCCGCGTTGCCGACACTTGGAATACGATGAGCTTCGCCCAGACATTCGAGGAGCAACTGACCGACGCGCGTGAGAAAGTGCGGATCATTGATGAAGCGTGTGACAAGATCGGTCGGGATCCGGCAACGTTGCGACGATCCTATCTGATGTTCGATCCGTCGGCCCGGTCGAGCGGCGGGTCGTTCAATTACTATCAGTCAGTTGCCGCTTTCGAGGACATGGCCGGGCGTGCGATGGACGCTGGTTTCAGTGAGCTGTGTCTCTATTACCCGGTTCTGAATGAGCAGGTGGCTGTGTTCGAGCAAGTTGCAACCGACGTCCTGCCGAAATTGCGCGTCGCCTCATAGACGTCTGACTGGCGTTCCGAATGGCCGGCGACGCCCGCTCACGCCGGCCCCTCGCGCCCGTCAATGCCTCGGCCTGACAATCTTACTTCCGATTTTTGGCGTTTGCGCTGCAATTTCGAGCGTGGTGTGTCGAAAGGATTTTCCGTCTGGCGTTGCTTTGCAGGGCAAGAATTCTAATCCCTGTTGGCACAGTGCAAACTCTGTCTTTTTTCGCCTCAACCGGCCTGCGCAGGGGTGAAAAAAGCCCGCCGCCAGCGCAATATCCAGCTCGAATCAATCCGAAATTCACTGGAAAGCCTTTCGTCATGAGCAGCTCTTTGTCCGGAACTTCGCTCTCGCCACGCGTCTACGTCCTGCATGAAAACGATGAGTGGGTCGAGCCGCTCCGGCTGGCATTCGACGAAGTTGGGACACCGTTTGCCGAGTGGCACATGCGCGACGGCATGATTGATCTGACGACCGCGCCGCCGGAGGGCGTCTTCTATAATCGCATGAGCGCGTCGTCGCACACGCGGGGCCACCGCTTTGCCCCCGAGTTGACGGCCGCAACTCTGGCTTGGCTGAAGCGGCATAACCGGACGGTTGTCAACGGCGAGCGCGCGCTGTCGCTCGAAGTCTCAAAGGTTGCTCAATATGAGGCCTTGAAAGCCTTCGGTATTCCAGTCCCCGAGACGCTGGCGGCCGTTGGCCGAGACAACATCATTGCCGCCGTGGAGAAGCTCGGTGGCTCGGTCATCCTCAAGCACAACCGCGCCGGCAAGGGTTTGGGTGTCAAGTTGATCCATTCACAGAATGAATTGCAGGTCCACCTCGACAGCCGGGACTTCGAAGAGTCGATCGATGGTATCATGCTGGTGCAGCGCTACGTGCAAGCACCCGCGCCGTTCATCACGCGCGTCGAATTTGTCGGCGGCAAGTTCCTCTACGCCGTGCGTGTTGACACGTCCGACGGCTTCGAGCTTTGTCCTGCCGATGTCTGTGCCGTCGAGTCGGGCCCGGCCGTATGCCCGGCGGACGCCCGATCTGACAAATTCGCGATCATCAAAAACTTCGAACACGCCCTGATCCCGAAGTGGGAGGCCTTTCTGGCGGCCAATGACATCGGCATCGCCGGCGTCGAGTTCATCGTCGACGAGTCAGGGCAGGCTTACACCTACGACGTCAATACCAATACGAACTACAATGGTGACGCGGAGGCCAAGGACGGCCGTCGC
>JBPCWB010000692.1:0-3925 GCA_051009955.1 Hyphomicrobiaceae bacterium
ATCGCCAACAGCATCGGTTTTCGCCCTGGCGATGTCCTGGTTCAGCTAGGACAGTCAGAAATCGGCAGTATCACCGATCTCGAACAGGGTTTGCGACGACGCGTGCAATCGTGGTTCATTGCAATCCGCCGTGGCGACCGGCTCTTACGCGTCGAAGTTCCGGCGTGACGCGGGACCGGTTTGGTCCGGCTGACAGAGGAGTGAGATATGCTGAAATGGCTTGGTCGCTATCTCGCCTGGTTGTCTGCTGCACTGGCCGTTGTGGGACTGTTTTTGGCTGGTTCGGCATGGCAGCACGCCCGCCATATCGATGTTGTCATGCGCGACGGCTCGACGGCACAGGCGTTGATCGAGGGGGCGGAGGCGGTCACGCGAAAGAACGTGCTGAGCCATACAGTCAATCTCGCTTGGAAGACCGGCAATGGTGAGGTTACACAAGCCCAGTCCGTTCCGATCAGCAGTTCTTACGCCAGGCGCATCATCGCGGATGGGACACTCGTCATCCCCTCGACCGAAATTCGCTATCTGAAAGATCCGAAGACAAAACTGCCGGTTGTTGCTCCGGATGCGGCCGCTCAGAAGCAAGAGGCCAACTTGCTGATGGTGTACGGAGGCGGCGCAACCATTATGGGTATCATTGGCATTGCGGTGTTCGGTTTCGGCCGGCGTCTCGGGCTATTGCGATGACGAATTTGTTCGAGGCGGCCGGGCTCGAGGCAGGCGCACCGCGCCCGCTCGCCGATCGTCTGCGCCCGAAAAACCTGGAGCAAGTCGTTGGCCAGGACCAACTGGTGGGTCCCCAGGGCACGCTGACGCGCATGCTCGCGCGTGGCCGGTTGCAATCGATGATCCTGTGGGGTCCGCCGGGAGCGGGCAAGACAACCGTCGCGCGTCTCTTGGCCGATGCGACGGATCTCGAATTCGAGCAGCTGTCGGCGATCTTTTCCGGCGTGCAGGATCTGCGCAAGGCCTTCGACCGTGCCAAGGCCCGGCGCGAAGCAGGACGTGGCACGCTGCTCTTCATCGATGAAATTCATCGCTTCAATCGCGCGCAGCAGGACAGCTTCCTACCCCACATGGAGGACGGAACGATCACGCTTGTCGGCGCGACAACCGAGAACCCGTCATTCGAACTCAACGCCGCGTTGTTGTCGCGCGCCGCGGTCCTGGTGTTCGAGCGCTTGAATGACACCGCCATCGAGGAATTGTTGGTGCGGGCGGAGCAGGCCGAGGATCGAGTTCTGCCATTGGACGAAGGCGCGCGAGCCGCATTGATCGCAATGGCCGATGGTGACGGTCGTGCCGCGTTGAACCTGGCGGAGGAAGTGTTTGCGGCAGCTCCAGACGATGTGGCAGTTCTCGATCGCGACGCATTGGTCGACATCGTTCAGCGCCGCGCCCCCGTCTACGATAAAGGACGAGACGGCCACTACAACCTGATATCTGCGCTGCACAAGTCGGTTCGTGGATCCGATCCCGACGCGGCACTCTATTGGCTGGCGCGCATGTTGGATGGCGGTGAGGACCGTCTGTTCGTCGCGCGGCGGCTCGTGCGGATGGCGATCGAAGACATCGGCCTCGCCGATCCGCAGGCTCTGACGCAAGCGCTCGGCGCGAAAGACGCATTCGATTTTCTTGGGTCGCCTGAGGGAGAACTGGCGCTCGCCCAAGCCACGATCTACCTGGCGACGGCGCCAAAATCGAATGCGGGCTACGTGGCCTTCAAATCGGCGATGGGTTCTGCCAAGACGCACGGAAGCCTGGCGCCGCCGAAGCACATTCTCAACGCTCCGACCAAGCTGATGGCGGATGAAGGATATGGGACAGGCTATGCCTACGATCATGACACGGCGGAGGGCTTCTCCGGCCAGAACTACTTCCCAGAGCAGATGGATAGGGAACAGTTCTATGATCCACCAGAACGCGGATTCGAGCGGGAGATTCGCAAGCGCTTGAACTATTGGGAAAATCTGCGCCAGACAAAGTCAGAAGAATGAGGCTTGCGTCGGTGTCACCTTTTTGTCGGTCATCAGACAGTGGCGCAAACGGCCTATGGCAACGGTCGCGCGTCGTGGGTATAATTGGCGCCGCCGAATAATCCGGTGGGGTTGCGCGCGCAGCCCGACGCAGGTGAGGTCGAAGATGATTTATTTCCATGACTTGTGGTACGGCCACCCGATTAACGAGAGCGTTCAGACACCGTGCATTGCGCCGCGGGACGGCAACTTTCAAGGGTCAAGCGTTCTTAAGGGCTTTCCGACATTTGCGAACCAATGTTCGATCCGGATGGGTGTCTCGCTGAAGCGCGCCGGTGTGCGTCCGGGCCAGATCAGCGGCAGTCTGACTTGCGGTGCGCATGCCGCTGACGAAATGCACTTCATTCGCGCTCAGGAACTGGCCAATGCACTCGCTCGGGGCAACATTGCTGGCATTGGCTCGGTGGAGCGGATAACGGGGAACAGTGCCGCGGAGTTCTATCCTCAGCTGTTCGGCCGTACGGGCATTATCTTTATCAAGGACTACTGGTCTCGATCGGTTGACAAAGCGGGCCGTCCGACAGGCGACCATATCGATGTTTGGAATGGCTATCGCTCATCGGCCAAGTGGCTGATGGAATGGTTCGCCTGGCTTGGCTACTACTCGAACTATGCGCAGGCGCGCGAAATCTGGTTCTGGCCTGTCGAATGAGTGGCGGCGGAAGCCGTGGCAAAGCGTCGGTGGCAATGGGAGGATGATGGATGCGGTATGTGATGGCGATGGTGTTCGGTGTTGCCGGTGCCGCTGCCGCCGCGAAGTTTCTTGCCGGCTGGGTGGCCTCCTGGGTGAGCACGAGTTTTGTCTACGAAAGCCCTGATGGCCAGAGCGACGTCGAACAAATGACATTTCTTGGCGTGTTGATCGTGGGGATGGCGATCGGCTGGACCATTGGATGGATGCTGGGTGCGCCGTTCGGTAGACGCAAGCGGGAAAACTGAGAAACGCGAATTTGTACCGTGCAGGCTGCCGGGCTAATCTCGACAGCCCGAATGACCCCGTTGCCTGGATAGTGAGACTTGCCGACATGCATCTGTTTCTACTGGCGTGCGCCGGTGGCGCCATCGGCGCTGGCTTGCGTCATCTGGTAAACATGACAACACTGCGCACGTTCGGCCTCGATGTGCCCTGGGCGACATTCACCGTCAACGTCTTGGGGTCGCTGCTGATGGGCGGACTGGTGGCCTATCTGCTGCACAGGATGCCGGAAGCCGTGGCTTATCGAATCTTCTTCGGAACTGGCGTCCTTGGTGGTTTTACGACGTTTTCAGCGTTTTCCTTCGATGCGCTGACGTATATCGAACGTGGTGCCATGACCATCGCCCTCATCTACATCCTGGCTTCGGTGATCCTGTCGATCGCCGCCTGTCTTGCGGGATATCTCACCATCCGGTCCACGCTGCTATGAACACGAGCGTCGAAACCCTGCCCGTCGCGAAGGACGAAGATGGCCTGCGGCTGGATCGTTGGTTTAAACAGCATTTTCCTGAGTTGACGTATGGTCATCTGCAAAAGCTGTTGCGTTCAGGACAGATCCGTGTGGATTCGAAGCGGGCGCAATCCAACACGCGTCTCGCAACGGGTCAGCACATCCGTGTGCCCAAGTCCGTTCGCGAGCCGCCGGCGGCAAAACCCTCGCTCAAGCCGGCGCCCGGGGTCTCCAAAGCAGACCGAAAATACATCGAAAACCTGATCCTATTCGAAGATGATAGCATCCTGGTGCTCAATAAGCCGTTCGGAATCGCCGTGCAGGGAGGAACGGGGACGCGCCGCCATATCGACGGCCTTCTTGCCGGCATGGCAGATCGTTTCGGGGCACGGCCGCGTCTGGTCCATCGGCTCGATCGCGATACGACTGGTGTGTTGCTTGTGGCCAAGACGCGTGCCGCCG
>JBPCWB010000693.1:0-17571 GCA_051009955.1 Hyphomicrobiaceae bacterium
GCCCGCCGCAGCGTCGGTGCCGGTTGCCAGCATCGTATGAATCGGGTTCCAGCGACCACCAAACAGCCCGGACTGAATCTTCTAGTCCAACGGCAGTCCGAGTGCGAACGTCTTGCCCTTCCTGATCAACTGTGACGCGTTGATGATATCGTCTTGCGTGATGAGGTTCAGTGTGCCGATTTGATCGTCCGATCCCCAGCGCCCCCAATTCGAGAGTTCTTCAGCGGCCTTATAAATGGCCTCGCGGCTGACGTTGATGTTCATGGCACACGTATTTCCCTGCTTGGTGTATTATCAATTCAATCGGTCAGCGCCGGCGCGATCGCCGTCGACCGACAGTATCTGCGGCCTGCGGTCAGGCCGCGCGGCCATCGTCACGAAGTCTAGTCAGGATCCAGTCCAGATGCAAAACCGGGCGCCGAGCACGATCGCATCGTCACATTCAAGCTTCGACCGCCATAGGCGGGGACCGCGAACTGCTGTCCGCTCATTCTGGGTCATTGCGTAATGTGCGGGTCAGACCTTGACTTCAGTCCCGATCCGAAGTTTGCGCGCGGTACCAATCCAGGATTTCCTCACCGGTCATAAAGACGGCACCGCCTCGCTCGCGAATGTAAGCCAACAACTCCTCAAGGTAACGAATCCGGTGGGGGGCGCCTGTAATGTAGGGATGGATGCTGATGGCCATGACCCGGGCATTCGTTTCACCGTCACGCCGGAGCTGGTCAAAGTGATCCTTGCCCCGCTGCAGCAACATGTCCGACGGATGATGCTGGATCAGCGAGATCACAATATCATTGATCTCGACAGTATATGGCACCGAAATCATGGGCCCGTGATCGGTCGCGATCTCCACCGGCTGATCATCAAGCACCCAGTCGGCGACGTACTCAATCCCGGCCTGGCGCAACAGATCAAGCGTATCGTCGGTTTCTGTCAGACCAGGGCTTTCCCAACCGCGCGGCGCAGAGCCGGTAAACTTGCGGATGGCGTCCACGGTCTGTTCAATCGCTTCGCCCTGGTTTTCGACCTTATGCATCGGGCCCTGAATGAAACCATGCCCCATGAATTCCCAACCGGCATCGAGGGCTGCCTGTGCGACGCGCGGGTAGCTTTCGCAAACGTGACCGTTGATCGCGAGCGTTGCCTTGACGCCGGCTCTTTCGAGAACATCCATGAACCGCCAATAGCCGACCCGCATGCCGTATTCATGCCAGGCCCAGTTCGGCACATCCGGCAGCAATGGTTGACCCATGGGCGGCGGCAGGACCGTTCGCGGCATGGCACGCTCAATCGCCCATTCCTCGACGTTGACAATGATCCACACCGCCACCCGCGCGTCGCCAGGAAGCGTGAGTGGCTTCCGGTCAACAATGGCGGAGTACGGGATCCGATCAGTCAACTTTGCCATCGTCACCTCCTCATCAACGTCTCTTTCCGGCTCTTGAGCCCCCGGCAATCATCGACCCCGCGCAATGCGGTGGCAAGCCACCTGAATTGACGGTAAGTCTTGAGTCCTGTTCCACATCTGCGGAACCAACAGCCACTATGTTCGGCGCGATGACAAAAGTCCAAGGGGAAACGGTATGACGACAAGACCAGATGCAGGGATGATCGGACTTGGGATCATGGGTGGCGCAATTGCACGCAATTTGATGGCCGGCGGCCTCTCCGTCATGGGTTATGATCCGGACGCCGCCGCAATGGCGCGCTTTGCCGAGAACGGCGGCTTGGCGGCAACGCGCGCTGGTGATGTCGCCGCACAAGCGCCGATCGTGCTGATGTCACTCCCCAGCATCGACGCCCTGCATGGTGTCACACGAGATATCTGCGACAGTGGCAGCGCCGGATGTATCGTGGTCGAGTGCGGCACGCTGCCGGTCGACGACAAGCAGAAAGCCCACGACCTCCTTGCCGAGAAGAGCATAACGCTGCTCGACTGTCCGTTGAGCGGGACCGGCGCTCAGGCCGTCCACAAGGATCTCGTCGTCTTTGCCAGCGGTCATCAGGATGCGGTCGCCAAGTGTCAGCCTGTCTTTGATCAGATGTCGCGCGAGACACGATACGTCGGGCCGTTCGGCAACGGCATGAAAATGAAGTTCGTTGCAAATCTGCTTGTCGCCATTCACAACGTCGCCTCGGCGGAGGCACTGGTGCTCGCGCGCAAGGCGGGGCTGGATCCGCAAATGACCTACGACGTGATTAGTTCAAGTGCGGCGACATCCCGGATGTTCGAAATCCGCGGCCCGATGATGGTCGACCAAACTTATGAGCCGGCTACGATGAAGAATGACGTCTGGCGCAAGGACATGGAACTGATTGCGGCGTTCGCCAGCGACCTCGATTGTCCGACGCCGCTGTTTTCCGCAACCGAGGGGCTCTATTCCAGCGCGCGCGGGCAGGGCATGGGCAACCTCGATACGGCCGCCGTGAGTGCCGTGCTCGAACGCATGGCAGGCGTACCAGGTAAAGATTGATCCGATAGCGGGGCATCGCAATTGCGTGCGCCATCACGAGACACACTGCATCCTGGAAATGATCATGCAAAACGCTGAGCCCGTCACTTACGTCAGCGAAGACCAGCTCGCCCGCTTCATCGCAGCAGCACTGACTGCAACCGGACTGCGAGAAACCGATGCCGACACAGCTGCAGCCCTGATGGCGGAAGCCGATGCCTGGGGTGCCGACGGACACGGTGTCTTTCGTCTCGCATCGATCGTGAAACGCATCAGGTCCGGCGGCATCAACACGCACCCGACGCGACGCGTTGACCGCGAGCGCAAGGCCATGGCATTGCTAGATGCGGACAACGGCATCGGCCATCTTGCCATGAAGCAGGCGGCCGAACTCGCGATGGAGAAGGCCGCCGACTGTGGCGTTGCATGGGTTGGCGTGCACAACAACAACCATGCCGGTCCCGCGCAGCTCTATGCCCGCATGCCTCTCGCACGCGATATGATCGGGTTGTATGTCGCGGTTGGAAGTGCCAATCACCTGCCTCCCTGGGGCGGTACGGAAATGCTGCTATCGACCAACCCGATCGCGGTATCGATCCCCTCACGCCAGCGCCCGCCGATCACGCTCGACATGGCAACCACCGTCGCCGCATATGGCAAAGTCAAAACCGCAGCCCAACGCAATGAAACCATACCGGAAGGTTGGATGGTGACACGCGGCGGTCAGCCATTGACGGATCCCAAGCGCGCAGATGAAGGCTTTCTTCTCCCGATCGGCGGCGCCAAGGGCTATGGACTGTCCCTCATATTTGGCATACTTGCCGGCACCCTGAACGGTGCGGCATTCGGCCGGGACGTTGTCGATTTCAATGCGGATTTCTCGTCCGTGACCAACACAGGCCAATTTATTCTCGCACTGGACATTGCAGCATTCATGGATCCGGATGCATTCAAGGCCGAGATCGACAACGTGTGGGCGGAAATGAAATCGTCACCGCTAATGCCAGGCTTCGACGAAATTCGATTGCCTGGCGAACGCGCCCATCGGACAATGCTGGAGCGCCGGGCCACAGGCATCCCAATCCGGAGCGAGCTCTGTGACGTACTGGACAGGCTGGCGGCGGAGCTGGAGATCCCGCTGTTGGCGGCGACGGCGGCTTAGGCGGTGAGCGAGCCGCAACGCCCGCCAGTTTTCGCTGGGCCGTTTTGACAGGCTGTGCTAACCGGCGTCCGATTGAGTCTTGTTTTTGTACGGAGGAATTCAACGTGGTAGCAGCAATGAAGGGGCCATTGCGCTCCCGTGTCCATCGCTTTCAGTTGGGTGAGTTCGAGGTGACCACGATCCTTGATGGTGCTCTGGTCCGCGACGCTATCAAACCACCCTTCTGTATGGATCAGGACGAAGCCACGATCGCGAGCCTTGCGGCAGACAATTTTGTGCCATCGCAGGCATTCGAGCACACGTTTACTCCGACGATCGTCAATACGGGCTCGCAGCTGGTCCTGTTTGATACGGGAAATGGTGCCGGCCGTCGCGACGCGGGATTGGGATATTTGCGCACGCTCCTGCCCGAAGCCGGCTATCAACCGGAAGACGTTGACGTTGTTGCCTTCACCCACGTTCATCCCGACCACATCGCCGGCTTGCGCGAGGAGGACGCTCTCGCGTTTCCCAATGCCCGATATGTGATCGGTCAGGTCGAATATGACGAGTGGCACAGGGGCGACAAGATCCCGCCGCAGCGCCAGGAAAACCGAGATCTCTTCCTACGACTGGTCGTGCCATTGGCCGAGAATATGACGTTCCTGCAGCCAGACGATGACGTCGTCGCGGGGATCAAGGCAGTCGAGTCCTACGGGCATTCACTCGGCCACCTGTCCTATCTGGTTGAGAGTGCGGGGCGATCCTGCCTGATCTGGGGTGATGTCGCCAATCACTACGTCTTCTCGCTGCAGCGCCCGGCCTGGCAGGTCGCCTTCGATGATGACAAGGAGCAGGCCATTGCAACGCGGAACCGCATTCTCGAAATGACCGCAACCGAGAAACTGCTTGTCGTCGGTCACCACATGCCGTTCCCCGGCATCGGATATGTCGAAAAATTGAACGGCGTGTACCGCTGGGTCCCGGCCAGCTATCAAATGCGCGTATGACTCCAATGCCCAACTCCGATGTCAGTGGTGCCGCTTGAGCGGCACCCAATCGATGGACACGTGCATCGCGCATCACGAAAATTGATGCGCGACATCAGAGATCGTCATTTCCAAACTTTTGCCGATTGCTGGTACGGATACCGCAGCATGAGGTTTCTCAATTTTTTCTGAAAGACCGGGCAGGTTCCGAAAGATACCCTTCATGAAACTTGGCTTTTTCACGATGCCGATCCACCCCCTGGAAAAGGATTGGCGCCGATCGCTTCGCGAAGATCGGGAGGCGTTCATTCTCGCCGACGAACTGGGTTTCAGCGAAGCCTACTGTGGCGAACACACGACCGACCAGGCGGAGAACATCACCTCCTGCTCGATGTTCTTGTCGACACTGGTTGATGCCGTAAAAACAATGCGCCTTGGCACCGGCACGATCAATATGCCGAACGCGCATCCGGCAGCCACAGCCAGCAACATTGCGATGCTGGACCACCTCCTCGAGGGGCGGTTCAATTTCGGCGTTTCCCCCGGCGGACTGCTCTCGGACGCTGAGGTATTCGGCAATCTCGACAGCGACCGCAACGAGATGTTTCGCGAGGGCATTGATACGATCCTCAAGATTTGGGCGTCCGAGGCGCCGTACAATATTCAGGGCAAGTATTGGACCGTGACGACCGAGCGCACGGCTCTGACCAACATCGGCCAGGGCATCATGCCAAAGCCGTTGCAGAGCCCTCATCCACCAATCATCGTGACGGCGGTTTCACCGTTCTCTAGCAGCGTTTCCTATGCCGCGTCGCGTGGCTGGGACCCAATATCTGCGAACTTCCTCCTGCCCAAATGGGTCGCAACGCATTGGACAAAATATGTCGAGGGCTGCGAGCAGGCCGGTCGCGACGCCTTGCCTGAAAACTGGCGCGTGGCGCGAAGCATCTTCGTTGCCAATGATCTGGCCAAAGCCAGAGATTACGCGCTCGGGCCCGATAGTCCTTATCGCTATTACTACAGTCAGCTGCTGACCAAGATGAAAATCGGCGGTCGTTCGATCATCTTCAAGTCGGATCCCGATATGAGTGATGATGATCTCACAGTTGATCACGTGTTGGATGATTGCGTCATCTGGGGAACTCCAGACAAGGTCGTTGAGGACTTGATCGCGTTTCGCGAGACGGTCGGCGAATTCGGCATGCTGCTTTATGCGGGCAAGGACTGGACCGATCCCGATCTCGCTCGTCAATCGATGAAACTGCTCGCAGAGCGCGTGCAACCGAACCTCTGATCCAAGCAGGCACATCTGCTTTGCAACTTGTCGGCTGCCACGGCCAGCGCCCGCGTCACGACCGTCCGGCGGCAGGATTGACGCTGATGAGCCGATCGGAAATAGTGCAGCGCTCTTTTCGTTGATCCATGAGTTTAAGGCGGCACATCAGTATGACCCCCCTACGCCCTTATGGCCCGACAGCCGCACGCGATCACGCAAAAGGCCGCTTGCGCCCGACCGGCGTGATGACTATCGACATGCACGCCCATATTCATATTGATGCTGCTCAATCCATTGCCGATGCCCATCCCGATACGGCGCCAATTCCGTTTCTCGCATTCTCCAATCCCAAGACCAACGCCGTCAGTGCCCAACAGGTCGCCGACCGCCGCGACCACATCTCAGTCCTCGAGCAACGCCTGCGCGACATGGACGCCATGGGTCTGGACCGTCAGGTTATCATCCCGGCACCGCCGCAGAGTTTCCACTGGAAGGAAGCCTCGGTTGCAGCCGCGGCCAACCGTGCCACCAATGACGCAATTGCGGAGGTCGTGAAGCAAGTGCCGGATCGCCTACTGGCATTCGGCACAGCACCGATGCAGGACACGGATTTGGCCGTCGCCGAGTTGGAGCACTGCATCAACGATCTCGGATTTAAGGGCCTGCAGGTGCTCACCAACATAAACGGCGAAGATCTGGCGGCCGAGCGCTTCGAACCGTTCTGGGCCAAGGCACAAGAACTCGATGCGTTGATCTTCCTGCATCCGAACGGCATCTCCGAAGGACAGCGGCTGTGTGATCACTATTTCATCAATGTTGTCGGCAACCCGTTCGATACGACGCTGGCGGTGCACCATCTGATTTTTGGCGGTGTTTTGGAGCGCTATCCGAACCTGCGAATTTTTCTTGCTCACGGCGGCGGCTATCTGCCCGCCTATTCCGGACGCATCGATCACGCGTGGGGGGCGCGCGCGGACTGCCGCGCGAATCTTCCCAAACCGCCGACGACGTACCTCAAGAAGTTTTACCTTGATGCCGTGGTCTTCACGCCGCATCAGCTCAAGTATCTTGTCGATCTCTATGGTGCGGATCGGATCGCGATTGGCACGGATTATCCCTACGACATGGGCGAATATGATCCTGTTGGCCACGTGCTGGGAACCGATGGACTGAGCGACGACCAAGTCGCGGCGTTGCTGTCGGGCACAGCGCAGGCGCTGCTTAAACTTTGACAGATTGCTTGCGCTGCTAGGCGTTGGGGTGGTGGTCGGTTTATGGCTTGGTTGACGGTCGCACCGTTGATCACACCGTCAGGCCGGCTTTGCGCAGACCCTCAAGAATGTGCTCAAAGTCCTGCGGTGCGGCATTCCATTTCTTGAGTTCGGCATGGGCGGAAAAATCTGGCTTGAGCTCCAGAATCTTGGCCAGTGAGTCGCGGGCATCACGATGACCCAATTGGCCCTTGCACGCAGCGTTGAGCAGATGAGTCCAGTAGAAGTTGGGTAGGCCGACGCGCTGTACGTCCGCAAGCACATGCTCGTACGCGTGTTGATCATAATGCATTCTTGCCGAGCTGAAGTAATACCAGCCGGGATGGAGCGGGTTGAGTTCCTGCGCCCGCCGCGATAGTGCGACGCCGCGCTCGAACTCCCCCATGAAAGCCAGGTAGTGCCCGACATCAGCGAGTGTCTCGGGATCGTTCGGGTTGAGACTCAAGGCACGTTCGGACTCGGCCTCGAATTTGTCGTTCTCTCCGCGAAAGAAATGGACAATCGCCAACCAGCACCGTGCATAGGCATTTTGTGGATCAAGCTGCGTGGCAGCCAAGGCATGGACGAGCGCCCGACCAATCGGATTGGGCTGCGGGTTCATATCGAAGCGATATTCAGCGAGATAGACGTTCGCTAGGAGCGCTTGGGCATCTGATGAAAGTGGATCGAGTTCCACGGCTTTCTCAAGTAGGTCGCGCGCCTCGGCGTGGGCGTCCGCGCTCAGTAGCCAGGTGTACTGGCGGGCTCTGAGCAGACAATCATAGGCATCGAGCTCGACAGGGCTCTTTGTCATGGCATTCTGCAGAGCCACACCCTGGACTTTGATACCAAGTGTCGCTGCGATCGTGCGCGTCACCTCATCCTGCAGCTCGAAGATATCGCCCATGTCGCGATCATAGCGATCGCCCCAAATCTGCACGCCGCTCGCACCGTCGATCAACTGCACGGATATCCGGACTCGGCCGGCGGCCCTCCGCACACTGCCCTGCACGACGTAGCTGGCGTTCAGTTGGGCGCACAGGTCCGCGATGTTGATCGCGCGCCCCTTGAACTGAAACGTCGATGCCCCTGCGATGACCCGCAGATCGCGAAACCGCGACAGGTTGGTAATGATGTCCTCGGTCAGTCCGTCAGAAAAGTATTCCTCGACGTCCGCACTCTGATTGACGAAGGGGAGGACTGCCAGGACGGGCATGCTGGCGGCTTCTGCTTGTCCAACGCCGCCCGTAGAGTTCTGGCCCACGCTCACTCTGGTTTGCCCGAGCGGCGGCTCCATGTCGTTATGTGTTGCTGTCTCCGTCTGGCCGGCGCCAACCGTGACGGACGCTGTAAACTCGAAACCGCGTCCACGTACCGTGCGAATGAAGCTCTGACTGTCGCCATCGTCACCTAGTGCCCGCCGCGCAGACTTGACGCAGCTGGAGATGGTCGCATCCGACACCACTCGCCCGCGCCATACGTGCTCGATGATCTCATCACGACTTACGATACGGCCAGGGTTGCCGGCTAGGTATGATATCAAGTCGAAAACCATCGGTTCCACGCGCAGCACGTCGCCGCGCTGGCGCAATTCATAGCGATCAGCATCGACCTCAAAATCGCTGAAAGAATAAATCATTGCGACCTCGCGTATGGACCCTCGCGGACAGTTATGCCGGTCGTCCGCGACCCATCTGCACGTTCAAATATTGTGTAACACCCAATCTCCACGCAATCCCCAGACGATTTGCAGCCGGTTTTCAAGCACCCGTCGGCCGAACGGTGGACATTCCCTGCGTTCCAGCCCGGACACCAGACACGATCAGAATGAACTGAATAGCCGACAGGAGAATGGAATGCTCACGGAAACCTTAACACAAACATCACCTGATTACGCCGCAATCAAAACCAAGCAGAATGCCGCCTGGGCCTCCGGCGACTATGCAAAAATCGGCACCACCTTGCAGATCGTTGGAGAGGACCTTGCGGAGGCCATGGACCTGAGCCCCGGCTCCAGCGTCCTGGATGTCGCCGCAGGCAACGGCAATGCCACGCTCGCTTTCGCTCGACGCTGGTGCAACGTGATGTCCACTGATTACGTCGACTCGCTCCTCGCTCGCAGCCGTTCGCGCGCCGAAGCCGAGGCACTGGACGTCACGTACAGGGTTGCCGATGCCGAACAGCTGCCATTCGATGACGGCGCTTTCGATGCCGTGGTCTCGACCTTCGGTGTGATGTTCACACCCGACCAGGCGACGGCGGCCGGCGAACTGATCCGTGTCTGCCGCCCCGGTGGAAAGATTGGCCTCGCCAACTGGACGCCGAACGGGTTTATCGGCCAACTATTCAAAACGCTTGGCGGACACATCGCGCCGCCTCCGGGCGTTAAGTCTCCGGCCCTTTGGGGCACGAGAGATTGGCTCAGCGAACACTTCGGAACTGTTTGTCAAACGGTCGACATCACCGACCGCGATTTCATTTTCCGTTATCGGTCGCCGGATCATTTCATCGATGTCTTCAGGACATTCTATGGGCCGGTTCACAAAGCTTTCCTCGCCCTCGACCCGAACGGCCAGGCGCAACTTGCAAACGATCTGCGCGACACGGTTGCCAATTTCAATACGGCGCGCGACGGGTCGATGCGCGTCCCCTCGGCCTACGCCGAAGTCATCATCACGAAATAAACCACGAGGCCTGCCACTTGGCGACGCTTCAACACGAGGAATCACGACAATGGATCAACAACTGAAAGACAAGCTTCTACGAGTTGCACTGGCTCTCTTTGGCGCGATCTTCCTGTTCATCTATCCCATGGGCCTGATCTGGCCGTCGGGCTGGGTCTGGCACGGCGGCGAAGGTCAGTACTATCTGCAGATGATCTGCGGCGTTTATGCCGTGCTCGGCATCTACCTGATCGCTGCGGCACGCGAGCCGGCTCAACATCGCAGCCTGATTTCATTCACCATCTGGTCGAGCGTGGTCCACGCCATCATCATGGCCGCCCAGGCCCTGACCGATCATCACGAAACAGGTCATCTCCTTGGCGATGTTCCGGCCTTGCTTCTGGTTGCCGCGGTCCTCGGCTATCTGATGCCGAGTGCGCAAACCGAGGCTGCTCCAGCCTAACGTCTGCGTACCGAAAACGTGTGGGAGCCGCGATCCCGGATTGCGGCTCCCTTTGCGCGTCTGCATCCATGTAACGCGCCACTTATCAATAGCGTGTTGAAAGTGAATTGCTCAAAGGCATTGCAAGTGTTGGTCAACAGCGCGCATCCGTCACGTTATTGACAGGGATCAATGCTCAACTGCCATTCTCCCGTTAGACAGCAAACGAGAAACCCAATCATTCAGGAGGAACGGCATGTTGCATCGACTTCGTGCCTACATTGTTCTGCTTGTCGGCATCGCACTACTTGCATTGGGCAGCGTGATGCCAGCGCTTGCAGTACCCGTGTCATCAGGCGCACGGCTCAACACTGATCGCGAAGCATCGACCAACCTGGTTCAAAAGACTCATGGTTGGCACTGCAGCCGGCGCTACGGCTGGGTGCTGCACAGGCACGGTTCATGGTGGCATGAGCACCGGAAATGGCATCGCCATCGCAGAGCGTGCAATCGCTACTACCGTGGCTATTTCGATGGCCCGTACATTTACTATCGCTACCCACGCATCTATCGGCGCCATCGCAGGCGGCGCATCATCCGGCGTCACATTCGGCGAAAGCGCATTCGTCATCCGCGCAAATTCCGTCGGCGCAGTTTTCGGCAACGATCGATCCGTGTTCGCCGAGGTGGATTTAGGAGAGCTGGACGACGCGGATTCAGACGCTTCCACCGGCGCCGCAGGCGGTGAGGGCCGTGTGCCAAACTGGATGAATGCTACTACGCAGTCAGCATATCCAAGAAACGGCGCAGGCGGGCGTGAAACTCGGTGACTGGACCGTCACGCTGATACGCCTGCGCCAGTTGATTCATTTGGTCGTCGTCGCTTGCCAGTCTTTCGACGGCCACCCAGCGCTCCCAATCCTGCCCCGGTTCCCATTCCGGTTCATCAATTCGACAATTTGGCAAGCGCCAGTGAAATGTCGGCCGCGCCGAGTTCTTGACCCCTGGAAGCGCGTGGTCAACACGCTTCGGATCAATGAGAGCAAAAACCGGCAACAGATCGAGTTCCATATTGCGGGTGGGATTGAAGCGCATGTAATCGTCCATGAACGTATCGAGCGCCGGTGCATAATCCGGTTGTAGGACGTGCTTCTTGTAGGCCTCGGGGAACGGTTGAATGTAGTGCTGCAGCTGCCTGACCAGCGCGACCCTGCTTTCCCTTCGCAGCCAGAAATCCAATAACAGATAGGCTTTCGTGACAGCCAGCAAATGACTGACCTCGAGCCGGGCCACTTCGATATTGAGATGCATCCCGAATCCGGCAAATGCGGAGTAAGCCGTCCCGAGCGCACCTGCGTCCGCGAGCGCTGTACCGATCGGCCGCAGCATGTCGAGTTTATCGTGAGGGATCGGGGGACAGACAAGCTCTACCGGAAAGACGCCGGCCAGAACAGAACCCGCCGCAAGGCTGATGCCTTTGGCAACGTCACTGCGGATTTCGTCCGGAAGGTCTTCCGCAAAAGCCGCGACGAATTCCGGATGCGCCCATCTGGTGTCCAGTTCAACGGTGAACGCGCCGTGCGCTGTCGCGATCGAGAAGCGAAAGGGATCCTGCTCGCTGACATTGCCGCCAAGCACATCAGCCACGATGTCAGCCGCCTGCGACGGCGATAACCCACCAAACTCAAGCTCAACACCGACAGAACGTATTCGGCCTTCCGTATTCCTTGTCTGAGGCAACGCGGAGACTGCGCGACGAATGTCGATCATGTTCATGTGTCCTGCGCGTTCGCCGGTTCCTGCAAGCCGATCCTCGGCGGCGAGCCCCTCGCCGACGATGCCTGCTCGAAGATCGTAACGTCTCCGGCCAGACCACTAGAGTCGCTAATGCGGCTTCATTTTGCAAGATCAGACGCCGAACCCCAAGTGTGCAAACAGGAAACTGCGACGGGACTTCACCAGGCCGGACCCATGTGAGCGTGGCTGTACTCGCGCCGTTCGAGCCCCCGGCATAATGGACATCGATGAGGCAAGCCGCTCAGTCCATGGCGGCGCAGCGCTGTTCGAATGCCCCGCGCAAGCCCGGATAGGTCCGGTCCAACTCATCCAGCATGATCGCCGGCCCGTGAGATAGAAACGCTGTCGTATTGCCTGCCCGCCGCATCAGAATGACAATCGGTCGCTTCGCGGCATAAAACGAGCAAACGCCGAAGTGATTGACTTCCGAAATCGAACGCCGTGATGCCGCGGCAACCCGCAATTCGCCAACCTTAACGATGTCGTCCAGTGTCCATTCATCATCCATCGGCGGCACCAAAGACACGCCACGCGAACCTGGCACACGGCAGGACGAGCGCGACGGGAACGAAGGCGAATTCGGCGACAAACCTGCCGGACAAGCGCCGCGCCGTGAAGTCCGGCCGCACATCGACTGAGACAACCGACGAAGGCGGCAGCGCATACTTGATCGGCACCAGCAATCCGAGAAACTGTCCGGTGTCCGCCGGATCGCCCAATCCAATGTCACCGTCGACCTCGATGCTGGTCAGCTTGATCGATCGCAACAGTCCATCGACAAGTTGCGGAGCGGCGAACAGCATGCGGCGGTTTCGCAATGTTGTTTTGCCGCGCTCACGGCGGCTGGTTAGTTGCGATTCCTTCAGCGGCCGCCGCCTGGCGCGCTCACGCGTACTGTCGTGAATCGGAATGGACGGGGTTATGCCGCCGAATAGCCTGGCCGCCAATGTCAGTCTGCGGTGCGGCGCGGACTGCATGAGCAGCTTGACTTGAACGGGCGTGACGACAGCCGTCACGATGACCACCACAACGCTGCACGAGATTACCAACAGTGCCGTTAGAACCGACATCGGTGTCGGTCCTACTCGGTTGCGCTCTTGTCGCTGGCGCCGGACTGCTTCTCCAGGACTTGCGCTGCGGCTTCGCCAATGGCTTCGACAAAACCCGACATGGCACCTTTGATGCCTTCGACCCGGGCACCATTTTTGTCGACAATGATTGCGCCAATGGGCTTGATGCCGCCGGCGCCACCGGTACCGCCGCCCTGACCTTTCTTTTGGTCCATCCCGCCGCCAGCACCAAAACCGAATCCATAACTGACCAAAGGAATGATCGTCGCCCCGTCCTTCTCGATCGGTGCAGCCAGCACATTCTTCGCATTCAACAGGCGATCAAGTTCCTCGACGGTGCCCTTAAGCAAGCGCTCGACGTCTTCCATGTTCACCTCCGGTGGTTGGGCATTCATCGCAGGGCACGTTAGTCGGCAAGCTTCAAGTTGCATTGACCTCGATCATCGCGATCACCGCAACTTGAGAAAACGCGCAACACGCCAGGGCCCAATTCTCCCGCAGCCTGGCGTCGAATTTGGTCGGCTGTGAACCCAATCCGGCGCCGGCACATGGCGTTCATCAACGGCTCGTCGGCAGATCGCCGCGCCGGCTGATCTCCTCGATCTCTTCGAAACCAAGTGATCTGTCTTGTGCCTGCCCGCGCCTGCCTAGTAGGCGGATATGTGCGCAAGCCTGGCTTGCACGAGGAAGTTCCCGATACTTCAGGATCGCATTGGCCAGCGTTCCTTCGAAAGAGGGCCCGCCGCGGCGATAGTCAATGCCGCTGGAGATCCGTCTGAGATCGATCCAAGTCAACCTGGCGGTTTGGCGATAGTTGATCTTGCCCTTCATACCGTTTGTCTCCAGCGTAACGACAGCCGTTGCTCGGGCTTGATGGTGAACCGCATTGCCCATTCAGGCAGGCTAGCACACTTGGCAACGGCTCAGCGAATAACGAGGGTTGGGATCGACGTGTGAGTCAGGAGTTTCATCGCCTGACTGCCCAGCAAGAGCCCTTCCAATCCGCGCCGACCGTGCGAGCCAAGCACGATCAGATCCGCGTTCGCTTTTTCCGCTGCTTCGATGATGCCGGCGTATGGCCAGTGACTGTCCTGATGTACGGTTTCGCAGACAACACCAGTGGCCGCTGCCCCTTCGACCACGTTCGCCAGTATCTTTTCGGCATGCTTTGCGCACTGCTTGCTGTAATCGTCACGGTTCAGGACGGCCATCGTCTCCGTAAAGGCGACTGCCTCATACGGCTCCGAAACCGTAACAGCGGTCAGCTTGGCGCTGTGCGCTTTGGCAAGATCTATGGCATGCTGTTCCGCCTTGTGGGCGATTTCTGAACCATCGGTCGCAACCAGAATATTCTTATACATTTTGAGTTCCTTTCAGCTAGGGACAGTCCGGCCGTATCACTGACCATGACGGCTATTCTCTTTGCATTGGCCTCGCGGTGGGGACGACAGCTGAGATTTAACTTGCCCGAGCTGTCCGCCGAGTTCTTTGATCGAACGCAACACATCAAAAGACGGCATCGACCGACGATATCCTATCATCAGTCACTTGTACCGATCGCCGGGTTTATTTGGTCACGGCACAAGTACTGCAGCACCAGTTAGTCGGCCACTGCGCAGCCGGTTCAGAGCCTCATTGGCTTCACCGAGCGCCATGGTCTCGACTGTCGTTTCGATCGGAAATCGTTCGGCCAACGACAGGAACGCGATGGCGTCCTGCCGGGTAAGGTTTGCGACCGAACGCAGGACACGTTCTCCCCACAGAATCTCATAGGGCATCGCGGGGATCTGGCTCATGTGAATGCCACCGAGAACAACCGTGCCGCCCTTCTTGACCGCTCGAAGCGCAGCTGGGACGAGGTCTCCCACCGGAGCAAAGATGATTGCCGCGTCGAGCGGATCCGGAGGCGAGATGTCAGACCCGCCGGCCCACACGGCACCCAGACCCAGCGCGAACTGCTGCGCCGTGACGTCGCCCGGCCGGGAGAATGCAAAAACCTGTTGACCCTGCTGCCGTGCAATCTGAACCAAGATGTGCGCCGCGGCGCCAAAGCCATAGATGCCCAGCGATTTCGCCTCGCCCGCCGCCACCAGGCTTCGATAGCCGATCAATCCTGCACAAAGCAATGGCGCGGCGTGAACATCGTCGTAGCGCTCCGGAATCGGGAAACAGTAATCGGCATCCGCGACACAATGCGTGGCAAAGCCGCCATCGATGTCATAACCGGTGAACAAAGCGGATCCGCATAGGTTTTCGCGACCGGTACTGCAAAACTCGCAGTGGCCGCAGGTATGCCCCAACCACGGGATGCCGATACGACCGCCGACTTCCACCTGTCCCACATCTGTGGCGGCGGCAACAACTTCGCCGACGATCTCATGGCCGGGAACGAGCGGCAGCTTCGGCTGTGTCAGATCGCCATCGACTACGTGCAGGTCAGTCCGACAGACGGCGCAGGCCTTCACCTTGATCAGGACCTGCCCTGGCCCTGGTCGCGGAGTCGGTCGTTCAATGAGCTGCAGCGGTTCTTGTGCCGCAGTGAGAACCATCGCCTTCATGCCAGACAACTGCGTTTATCTATTGGCTTGAGATGCTGCCGTCCCAGTTCAACGTTGGCACGCCAACTTTGGCGTTGTTTTCGACACTCTCAACACCCGGAATCTCTTCAATCAGAATAGCCAACGCGTCGCGTTGAGCATCAGTCTGAATGTATCCCCAAACGCCTACATGGCCATCTTTGACGGTCAGATTGACGTAGCTCGTGTCGAGCCAGGACTGCTCCTTCAATGCGTCGGTGACGGCCCTGTGGATGATACCACTGCCGAGGCGAACATCACCTTTTGCTGCCGGGACTTTGCTGAACGCGCGGATCAGATCACTTCGCGCGATCAGGCCGATGATATGGCCATCCTTGATGACCGGCACACGTTTAATCTTGTGCCGTTCAAGCACTTCGGCAACGTCGCGCAGTTCGACATCATCCGCCACGGATACAACCGGTCGTGACATGATGTCGTGCGCCCGCCTGCCATGCGACTTCGCGAACCGCCGGGCGGCTTCCTCAGGCTCCGGCAACCACGAGTGCGAGGTCTCGACATCGGACTCAGTGCCGAGTTCTGACCGTCGCAGCAGGTCGGACTCACTAACCATTCCTAAGACTGCTCCGTCGCTGCTGACGACCGGCAGGCCACTGATGTGCTTTTCGGCCATAATGCGAGCAACCTGTCGCACCGTCGTGTCGGGTGCGACGGTGATGACATTCGATGTCATGACATCAGATGCTTCCATGGCACGGGCTCCTTTTTTCGCTTGGCCCATGCCATTATGCAGCCTCTGCTGCACAGTGGATTGATCAGCATCAACAATTGATCGACGCCGATGACCGACGTGGGGCAGCCCGGGAGGTTCGATCACTTGAATCCGTGCATAGCAGGGTCGCAAGATACCTATTCGATCGCTTTGGGATCGATGACAGCCTGCGGCTCGTCATAGGATTGCAGCGACCGCCAATGGTGCTCGACATCAGCCTTAAACAAGCCTTTCGTAATTGACGAGACGAGCTTCGGCACAACTGTCGTCATCGCGTTAATCGAAGAGCCGGAGGGCCCGAAACTCATCGTTGACGCGATCGCAAACAAGTGGATGTCCTTGATCCAAGGTGTCTGGCCCGGGCTTTTCTCGACAAATGCAAAGTCGGGACTGAGATAGGGAAACCGGCCGAGCCGTTCGTCACGTTCTTCATTCGGAGGCGTGTAGCGATCGGCCCAGGTCGCGATGTTTTCTGCGAAGCCCTTCAACTCGGGCCGCGCGGCAAAGTCCATGTCAATTCCCGTGCCGCAGATGACATAGTCCACGCCATATTCCCCCTTCGGTGTCACGATCTCGATTTGCTCATTACGGAACCGGGCATCCTGCCACGGTGCCCCTGCGATGAGCCGAAAGTTCTCGTGAACAGCGCAACGGTCATACGTCTCCTGTGGAAAGCCTTCGCGCAGCCCGAGGATGTGGCGCATAAACCGCCATCGCCATTCATCGTCCAAATCACCGAGATGTCCGAGGAAGCCGCGAAACGTCAGCCAGCGATAGGGCTGGACCACTTGCGGCATGGGACGGCGACAAAATAACAATACCGATTTGGCGCCGTGCTCGAGTGCCACGGCCGCATTATCAAAGGCAGATGCGCCGGCACCCAGGACCGCCACCGTCTTGTCGCGAAGTGCTTTGAAATCGATGTCGTCGGCAGCGTGCGCCCATACTGCCTTCGGCAGCGCAGCAACCATTTGCGGCAGCCACCAGACACCTGTCCCGTCCTGACCGGTCGCGAGGACCACCTTACGGGCGAAGATGTCCTCGTCGGTGTCGTTGCTCAGGCGCAGTCGAATCCGCAGGAGGTCATGCGCCGGCGCAATGTCCACCACGTCTGTCTGATTGCGCACGGGCACGTTGGTCATGCGACGCACCCACAGCAGATAGTCAGCCCAATGCTC
>JBPCWB010000694.1:0-19009 GCA_051009955.1 Hyphomicrobiaceae bacterium
TGGTCGGGGTCGGCCTGGGATTCGTTCTGGACGACCGTTCAGATCGCCGCGATATCGGCACCGCTCACCGCCGGTGTCGGGTTGTTAACGGCCTACCTACTCGTGCGTCAGCGGTTCACCGGTCGCGCGATGTTCGAGTTCGGAACGATGTTGAGCTTCGCGATCCCGGGGACCGTCATCGGCGTCAGTTATATCTTGGCCTTCAACACCCCGCCATTGGAGTTAACCGGAACCGGGACGATCCTGGTATTGTGCTTCATCTTCCGCAACATGCCCGTCGGCGTGCGGGCCGGCATTGCGTCGATGGCCCAGCTCGACAAGAGCCTCGACGAAGCTTCGCTGACGTTGGGTGCAAGCAGTTGGAGAACATTGCGTCGCATCGTCCTGCCTCTGCTCAGGCCTGCGATCCTGGCTGCGCTGGTCTACAGTTTCGTGCGCGCCATGACGGCCATTAGCGCGGTCATCTTCCTGGTGAGTGCGCAATACAACATGGCGACCAGCTACATCATCGGACGAGTCGAAAACAATGACTATGGTCTCGCAATTGCTTATTCGACGGTTCTCATCGTGGTGATGCTGTCAGCGATTGGCCTGCTGCAACTGATTGTCGGTCAGCGGCGCCTGGGTCACCGAAGTATTGATGCAGCTGATGCACCGGAGGCCGTGCGATGACCGGGAAAAAACCAGAAGCCGGTGCCAATACGGCCGTCGAATTCAAAAACGTGTCAAAGGTCTTCAACGGTTCGGTCGTGGCCGTCGACGACATCTCGCTTGCGGTTGAGGCAGGCACGCTCGTTACGCTATTGGGGCCATCCGGCTGCGGAAAGACAACAACACTGCGCATGATCGCCGGCCTGGAATTCGCAACATCCGGGACGATTGAGATCGGCGGGCGAGATGTCACGCGACTGCCAGCGACCGAGCGCGACGTCAGCATGGTCTTCCAGTCGTATGCGCTGTTCCCGCATATGAATGTGATCGAAAACGTATCTTACGGATTATCGATGTCACGCCTGCCCAAGTCGGACGTGCAGGAACAGGCCAGGGAAGGGCTGGCGCTGGTCGGTCTTGATGGCTATGCCAGCCGCCTGCCCAGCGAACTGTCCGGCGGGCAACAGCAGCGTGTTGCCGTGGCCAGGGCTTTGGTGTTGGAGCCGCAGGTCTTGTTGTTCGACGAGCCGCTTTCCAACCTGGACGCCCGTCTGCGCCGGCGGGTGCGCGAGGAGATCCGCGATCTTCAGACCAAGCTGGGGTTGACCGTCGTCTATGTGACGCATGACCAGGAGGAAGCGCTGGCCGTTTCGGACAAGATCGTCGTCATGAACAATGCGGCGATTGCCCAGAACGGCACTCCGAATGAACTCTACGACGCGCCGGCCGATTCTTTCGTCGCCGACTTCATTGGCGAGGCCAACCTGCTTCCGTGCTCGATCGAGGCCGTCGCCGATGGTACTGCGACGGTGAAAGCCGGGACGATCACGCGTCAAATGCCGGCGCGCGGCATTCCGAAAGGTGAAGCTCTGCTCGCTGTCCTGCCGCATCGTCTGACGATCGCAAATCACGGGGACAGTAACGGCCTGCCAGGTATTCTGCGCAAGGCAACATTTGTGGGCCGCCATTTCGAGTGTTTGATCGATACGGAACTTGGTGAACTGTTTGCGATTGTTCAATTGCAAAACCTACAGCATAAGCCCGGCTCAGAGGTGAGCGTCGTCCTGGCAGACGACGGTCCCGTCCTGGTGAAGCCGGCTTAGGTCCCGCTCTGCGAACGTGGTGCTGCCGAACGCTGGCGGCTTATGTCCGGTTAGCATCCAGAGTGAAGGCGTGCGTTGCAAGGTCCAGAACCTCATCATAGACACCGGCGCCCGCCGCGATGACCTGATCTCCGCGATCCAGCATCGTGCTCAGGTCCGAGTCATAGGTGCGTCCACCGGCTTCGCTGATCAGCAACAAGCCGGCAACGCAATCCCAGGGGTTCATGTGCGGCTCGCAATAGCCCAAAAAGCGGCCGGCCGCGACGTAAGCAAGACCGATGGCGCCGCTGGCGTTGCGATGGAACAGGCTGCCGCGCTGCATGAGGCCATCGACGATTCGTGTCGCACAAGCCGGGTTGCTGCGATTGGAGATGCCGACGGCGACAGTACCCTTGGTCAAATCAGTTTCCGCCGACGCGCTAATCGGGCGGCCATTGAGAAACGCCCCTTTGCCATGCTGCGCCGAGAACGTTTCGTTGGCGTTCGGATCGTGAATGACGCCGATGACCGTTTCAGGCTCGCGGACGCAGGCGATGACTACGGCCCAGACGGGAATGGAATTGATGAAGTTCATCGTGCCATCGATCGGATCGATCACCCAGGTATAGCCAGACTTGCCGGTCTCGACGCCGTATTCCTCACCCAGGAGGCCGTCATCGGGAAAGGCTTCGCCAATCGCCGCGCGAACGTGGCGCTCAACCGCCAGATCCGCGTCGGACACGGCGTCTTGGTGTCCTTTGGACGTGATCTTCAGGTCTGCTATGGAGCGAAAGTACTTCAATCCCAAGTCACCTGCGGACTGCGCTAGCGAGATCGCGAAATCCAATCGATCCATAGTCGGCTTCTCCAGCGATCAAGTGTCGGTCAGCAAGGCGTGCCTTGCGCGGAAACGCATTAGAGCGGCGGCGCACCCGCTGGGCAGCTTTCGTGTTCATATGGGCACGGGCGCTGTTCGAGACGGAGCATAGGCCGGGAAGCCTTTGCTGCCGAACGAATTCTGTACGGCTTAGCGTCTAAGCATAATGGTAGAAAACGATCATAGATATGGTAGATTAAGTCCATGCGTGGCGTAAGGAGACGTTTCGTCCGCATGGGCAAAGTGTATGAATCCGGTGGGAGGACAAAATGATCGAACGCTCGACAAGACTGGTTGCTGCGATCGCAGCGATCTTTTTAATGCTCTTCTTGGCAGGCGGAGCCAGCGCCCAGGACTGCCCGCGTGGCACGCTGGACAAGGCCTATTGCGACTTGGATAACGATCTCGTCGCGGACCTGCCATCGGATCCGGGCAAATGGGTCAATCCAGGTACAATCATCTTCTCCTACACGCCGGTCGAAGATCCAGCCGTCTATCAGAAGGTGTGGGATGGATTCGTCAAGCACATGTCGAAGGTCACTGGTAAGAAGGTCGTCTTTTTCCCGGTCCAGTCCTACGCCGCTCAATATGAGGCCATGCGCTCCGGTCGCCTGCACATCGCTGGCGTCAATACCGGTGGTAATCCAGTCGCCGTGAGCTGTGCAGGATTCGTCCCCTTTGCGATGATGGCGTCGAAGGACGGTTCGTTCGGCTATGAGATGGAGATCATCGTTCCTGCAGACAGTTCACTCAAGTCGCCTGGCGATCTCAAGGGTGGCAAGTTGGCCTTTACGTCACCGACCTCCAACTCCGGCTTCAAAGCGCCGTCCGCGATTCTGAAATCCGAATTTGGCCTGATCGCCAAGAAAGATTTTGAAACCGTCTTCTCTGGCAAGCATGACAACTCGATCCTGGGCGTTGCCAACAAGGACTACCCTGCTGCGGCGATTGCCAACTCGGTATTGAAGCGCATGATCGATCGCAAGGTCATTGACGCGGCGAAGATCAGGTCGATCTACAAGTCGCAGACGTTTCCGACGACGGGCTACGGCCATGCGCACAACCTTGATCCGACCGTTGTGGCGAAGATCAAGCAAGCCTTCTTCACATTCAAATGGGAAGGATCGGACCTGCAGAAGGAGTTCAAGAAGGAAGGGCGCTTCGTAGCGATCAACCACAAGCACGATTGGGGCGTCATTCGCAAAATCGATTCGGCAAACGGCGTGAAATATACCTGTAAGTAAGTTTTCGTCGACAACAAGCATGGGCCGCCCGGCCAAGCGGATCGGGCGGTCTCTTTTCGCGAACGGGAAAACCATGCTCAAAATGACAGGCCTGAGTAAGCGGTATCGCACGGGGGATCTCGCGCTCAAGGATATCGACCTTGAAATTCCGGACGGCCAGGTTCTAGCGCTGATCGGCCCCTCGGGCGCCGGCAAGTCGACGCTGATCCGTTGTGTCAATCGGTTGGTCGAACCGACGTCAGGCCAAATCGTACTGGGCGACACCAAACTCACCCATTTGGGGCAGGGGGCGTTGCGCGCCGCGCGTCGGCGGATGGGCATGATCTTCCAGGAGTATGCACTGGTCGAGCGCCTGAGCGTCATGGAGAATGTCCTCAGTGGGCGGCTCGGGTTCGTTGGCTTCTGGAGCAGCTGGTTTCGCAGATTTCCCCAAACCGACATCAACGAAGCATTCCGTCTGTTGGAAAGGGTCGGTCTTGATCACATGGTCGACAAGCGCGCGGATGAATTGTCCGGCGGGCAACGCCAGCGTGTCGGCATCTGCCGGGCGCTGATCCAAAACCCGGAATTGCTTCTCGTTGACGAGCCGACCGCATCTCTCGATCCAAAGACATCGCGCCAGATCATGCGTCTCATCACCGAGTTGTGCGAAGAACGAGGCCTGGCGGCGATCATCAACATTCATGACGTCATGCTCGCGCAGATGTTTGCCAAGCGTATCGTCGGCTTGCGCCTCGGCGAGATCGTGTACGACGGGCCGCCGTCCGAGCTGACGCCTGAGGTGTTGACCGAGATCTATGGTGAGGAAGACTGGTCCAGAACGATTCAGACCGATGATGATGACCAAGGTGGCAATGAAACCGACCTCGAAGTTGCCGCACAGGACCATCACCAGCTCTTGCTCGATCGCGACCGTCTGGCCGGGATGACATAGGGAAACATGACGTGAGCGAGACGACCATACCGGCACGGCAGTGGCGCAAACCTCCCTTCATCAGGGACTCGCGGCTGCGCTGGGGGTTGATGTTGGGGGCGGGGATCTATCTTGCGTTGGCGCTCGGCACAACCGAGGTCAATTGGTCACGCGTGTACGAAGGTCTTCCGCGAGGCCAGAAGTTTTTGGCGGCGTTCTTTCCGCCTGATTTCACTTCCCGTTGGGCTGAGATTATCGAAGGGCTGTACGAGAGCCTTTGGATGACGGTGACATCGACCGTGGTCGGTATTGCCTTGTCCATCCCAATCGGTCTCGGAGCTGCGCGCAACATTGCGCCGGCGCCCGTTTATTATATTTGCCGAGGTATTCTGGCCGTCTCGCGCAGCTTTCAGGAAATCATACTCGCGATCTTTTTCGTCAAGCTCTTTGGCTTCGGTCCCTTTGCAGGATTCGTAACGCTGTCGATTGCGACGATCGGTTTTTACGGCAAACTTCTGGCGGAAGATATTGAAGACATGGAGCCGGGCCAGGCGGAAGCCGTCCGGGCGACAGGAGCCGGCTGGTTCCAATGGTTGAATTACGGTGTGCAGCCACAGGTGATGCCGCGAATGATCGGCCTCGGTGTGTACCGCTTTGACATCAATTTTCGCGAGTCGGCCGTCGTGGGCATCGTTGGAGGAGGCGGCATCGGCGCGACGCTCAATACGGCCTTTGATCGGTACGAGTTCGACTCGGCGGCTGCCATACTTTTGATCATCATCGCTATCGTCATGCTCGCAGAATACGCCTCGAGCTACATTCGCAAGTGGGTGCAGTAATGGCTGTCCTACAAAGAGGTAACGAACGAGGTTGGAAGCGGCGTCAGACGTGGCATGATCTTGCCGTCTGGGGTGGCTGGCTGTGCGCCATTGCAATCTTCGTGGCGTGTTGGCAGTTGATTTCTGAAAAGACGATCTGGCTGTTCGTCACGGATGCGCCGCAGCAAGCCGGCGATCTTGCCTCGCGCATGGTTCCGCCCAAATGGAGCTATATGAGCGAACTGTGGAGGCCCGTCTGGGATACCTTGAATATTGCAACACTGGGAACGCTGTTGGCCATCATCATGGCCGTGCCGATCGCGTTTGCCGCCGCCCTCAACACCTCACCGAGCGTTGCTTTTGTGCGTCCTGTTGCGCTGTTCGTCATTGTTGCCTCGCGTTCCATCAACTCGTTGATCTGGGCGCTGATGCTCGTGACCATCGTCGGCCCTGGCGTTTTCGCCGGGATCCTCGCGATTGCATTCCGTTCGATCGGCTTTTGCGCCAAGCTCCTTTATGAAGCGATCGAAGAGATTGATGCGCGGCAGGTTGAAGCGGTGCGAGCCACCGGAGCGAGCAACGCGCAGGTCATGGCCTATGGTGTTGTGCCACAGGTCCTGCCCGCCTTTGCCGGGATCAGTGTTTTCCGCTGGGACATCAACATCCGGGAGTCGACGGTTTTGGGGCTGGTGGGTGCCGGTGGCATCGGCCTGCAGCTGAACGCCTCAATCATGAACCTTGCCTGGACACAGGTATCGCTCATCCTGATCGTCATCATCGCCACAGTCATCGTTAGTGAATGGGTTTCCGCACGGGTTCGCCATGCCATCATCTAGTTCACAGAGTGCATCGACACAGAACTGTTACAGAGGAGCGATACGATGACCCTTTCGCAGTCCTCTGCCGACCTCTCGCGATCCATGATCAAGACCGATATCGCCACACGGCAGAAGCGCATCCTCGACCTTGTGCGCGATCGCGGGTTCGTGTCAGTCACGAATCTGGCAACAGTGTTGCAGGTGTCGGAGCAAACGGCGCGACGTGATTTGATGTCGTTGGCCCAGCAGGGCCTGGTATCCAAGGTCCACGGCGGCGCCGGTCTGCCGCAGGTCACCGCCGATGTCAATTATGATTTGCGGCGCCAGCGCCTGCCGGAAGAGAAAGCGCGCATCGCCCGGGAAGTCGCGAACTACATTCCCGAAGGCGCGACCGTCTTCATCGACATCGGAACGACAATGGAGGCGGTCGCGGAAGCGCTGCTGGAGCACAAGAAACTGACGATCATTACGAATCACATCTCGGTTGCGCTCATTCTGAGTCGACGTAGCGATTTCGACGTCATGCTGGCCGGAGGCATCTTGCGGCGCAAGGACAATGCGACCACCGGCGAGGCCGCCCGCGAATTCATCGAGCAATTCAGGGTCGGGTACGGCATATTCGGAATTGGTGGCGTCAGTCCGGACGGTGATCTGCTTGACTATGACTTTCGTGACATCGGTGTGTCGAGAGCCGCCATGCGCATCTCGAAGCGCCGGCTTTTTGCTTTGGATCACAGCAAATTCGAAGCGGACGCTGCCGTGCGAATTGGCAATATCTCAAATGCTGACGCGATCTTCACGGATCGCAAGCCGCCGAGAGGGGTCGTGGCCAAAATGCGCAATCAAGGTGTCGACCTCATCATCGCTTAACCACAGGCTCCGGATGAACCGGCATCACGTGCTGCGATTGCGGTTGGCCAGGATGTGCTCCGCAAATTCGCAGAAGCCAGCCCCTGAGGGCGCAGTGGTTATCCACGTCGGCAGAGCTGAACATCTCGCTGCAAGACTTCTGATGTTGGCAACGCCCACGGATTTTGAAAAGAATCCAAAGAGCGGAGAGTCGTTCGGCGAATCACCAATGAACGTGCAGGCGGCTTGATCGTCGGCGTGATCGGGATCACGACCAAATTCGCGCAGCAAGAGCTGGCGTGTCATGCTGAGCTTGTCGTGCTGGCCGAACCAGCCGTTGACATGAATTGAACTGACGCGTGCTGTCGCACCGACCGCTTCAAACAATTCGACGAGCATGTCGATCTCGTGATCCGGGAGACGATCGACGTCCTCCGCGATATCGATTGCCAAGTCCGTCTCGCGATAGCGCTGATCCGCAGCAACGGCGGCACAGGGAACGGCCGAAAGAATCTTGTCGCGCAAGGCAACGAGGGCCTGCCTATTGCGCTCGCGCTCTTCCGAGGACTGGGCGAAAACCCGGGTCATTGTGCTGCTCGGTCGATCGTATCGGAAATAGAACGCACCATTCTCGCCGACGACCGCCTCGACGGGCCAAAACCGTGCAATCAAATCGCACCATCCCGCCGGGCGACCGGTCACCGGAACGACCTTGAGGCCGGCGTCGCTCAGGCGTTCGATCATCGTGTAAACCGTTGCTTCAAGGCGGCCGTCGGTTGTGATCGTATCATCGATGTCCGTGAAGACGAACGACAGACCACCCCATTCATCAGGCGGCGAGTCGGATAACGGCTGCAAGTTCGTCACAGCGCTCTCTCCCAATTCGCGATGGTCCGACACCGTCGCTTGATTGTGCAGTGCGGACCGCTTGAGCCCGATGCGAGAGTGCTGCGAGTGTCCGCCATTCCTCGATGTCTAATCATCCTTCGACTTCTGAGCAGCCTGTAACGTTGCGTCTGACGGCGGCGTCGCCGTCATCCGCATGTCGGACGGCTCGCGCCGCTTCAACCGACTGTCAGCCAGTTCGTTCGCGCGCTCCAGAATGGGGTAGGCAACGGCGGTCAAGTGACTGTGGATCCGCTTGAGGTCGCGAAGCACATCCAAGTGCAGTGAACTGGAATCAATTGATTGAGGTCGTCCCTCACTGATCCGCGCGAAGTGCATCTCGGTCGAGTGGCGTTCCATGTCACGGATCTCAATCTTGCGTGCGATCAGTTTGCGCGCGAGTTCAAGATCGCCGGAAATGAAGACGTTGAGGGCGAGCTCCATACTGACAAGGACATCGGCGTGGAGCGCCTCGATCTCGCTCATGCCAACATCCGAGAAAGCGATTTTTGACCTTGCTTTCTTCGCAGCCAGCTCCATCAGGTTCTTGTCGACAATATCTCCGACGTGCTCAAGGTTGGTCGTGAAGCTGAGTATCTCGATACTGCGCGCACTCTCCTCGCTGTCGAGTTCTTCCTTGGTCAATCGCGCGAGATAGAGTTTGATCGCCTCATAAAGGCGATCGACCTCGTCGTCGAGCGCCTCGACGTTCTTACGCTTCACCGGGTCATTGGTGCGGATGGCGTCCATGCTGCCGTCCAGCATCCGCTTGATGACGTCGCCGATCCTCAGCGCCTCGCGGGTCGCACATGCCAGAGCAACGACCGGTGTCTCGTAAGCTTGCTCATCGAGATTGCTGACGACTGTGTCAGACTCGCTCTGGACCGACTTGCTCAGTACGCTTTCGGTGAACCTGGCAATTTGCTCGACAAAGGGCAGCGCCGCGAGTGCGACGACGACGTTGAACAAGGTGTGAAACTGGGCCACGAGCAAGGCGCTGCTAAGCCCTGTCAACGACAGCTGCGCGGCGATCCAGGGCGCGAATCCCAAGAAGGCCACAACGCCGGCAACACGGACGCCGGCGTTTGCGACCGGCGCGACACGGGCCGAAGCCCCCATCGGGTAGGTCGCGATAACCGGTAGCAAGGCGCCGCCAAGATTGGCACCAAGAACCATGACGGCAGCGTGTTCAAGCAGGATCAGATCGGCGCTCGCCAGAGCCGCGAGCAGCAGCACGACGACGACGCTCGAATGCAATAGGAGTGTAATTCCTGCCAACAGCAGCACCGTCAGCAACGGCTCGTTGCCAAGGTGGGCGACAACCACGCGCAGCGCCTCGGAGTCGGCGAACGTGCGAGCTGCTTCGCCAATCAGCTGCAATGCCAGCAAGACCAGGCCCAACCCAATGCAGGCCCGGCCGATGTTGCGCGGTGGCGTTCGTTCCGACATCAGAAAGACGACGACGCCGATCAACGTGAGCAATGGCGACAACCAGCCTATGCGTTGTGAGAAAATCTGCACGACAATTGTCGTGCCAACGTCGGCACCCAGCAGAATGGCGAGTGCCAGCGCCGAACTAATGCTGCCGCGGCTGGCAAACGAGGCGACCAGAAGTGCAGTAGCGGTACTGCTTTGTAGTAAGGTCGTTACGCCGATGCCGGCCGAGAATGCTGCGATCCGCCGCTCGGTTGCGGCAGCGACCAGCCGACGCAGGTCGGCACCGAAGCCGCGGGTCACGGCGGTGCGCACCATGCGGACACCCCAGATGAGAAGTGCAACACCGCCGATCAAATTGATGAGAACTGTCATTCGCAGTCCCGAATTGGATTCGAAATGGAAATGATGGAAGATATCTTACATGTTTTTGTCGGAATTCTGCAATTAATGCTGTAATTCGGATCGATCAAGGCTAAGCTTAGCCGGTCCCTTGAGAAATCGGTAGGCATGGGGGACATCTGACCAAACCGGTGGGAGGGTTCGAACGTTGCCGAGGATCCCTATTGCCGTGTGCGCGTTGGGGGTGTGTATCACGATGAACGCGGTTGCCGCAGTCGGCAAAGAGCTGCATGGGCATCGCGGTGCCCGCGGGCTGGCGCCTGAAAACACGCTGATGTCGTTCAAAAAGGCCATCGATCTCGGCGCGGACTGCATCGAAACCGATGTTGGTATGTCGCGCGATGGCGATCTCGTTCTTCATCATGACCGGACACTCAATCCAGACATCGCGCGCAGTGGCGGCGAGTGGATCGGGCAGCGCACCGCCATTCAATCCTTGACGATGAGTGAGATCCGTGGGTTTGACGTCGGCCGCATCAGGCCGGGAACCGCTTATGCCGGGAGGTTCAGCCGGCAGGAGCCACGCGATGGAGCCGCCATCCCTGTTTTGCAGGACTTGCTCCAGATGCCGGAGTTCTCTGCCAATTCTGATCTTTGCCTGAACATCGAGATCAAGACCTCACCGCATGCGGCTGATGAAACGGCACCCCCCGAGAGAATTGCTGACGCTCTTCTGAAATTAATCCGCGAGCATAAGCTTGCAGCACGCGTTCGCGTCCAGAGTTTCGATTGGCGAAATCTGGTCCACTTGCACAAGACCGCGCCGGATATTGCGCTGAGTTTCCTGACGGTCGAGCAGTCCTGGCTTGATAATGTCGAGCGTTCACAGCGCGGTCCGTCGGCCTGGTTTGCCGGTGGCGACCTGGATGCCTTCGATGGTTCATTGCCGCGCTTGATCAAGCATCTCGGCGGCGACTATTGGGCACCGTACTATCGCGAGCTGACGGCGGAACAAGTCAAGGTCGCGCACGGATTGATGCTCAAGGTTATCGTATGGACTGTCAACAGTCGTTCGGCGATGGATGAGATGCTCGAGATGGGCGTCGATGGCATCATCACGGACTATCCTGACATCGGGCGCCGGGCGCTTGATGAGTATCAGAATGCAAATCAATAGGGACATCAGCAATCGGAGTTTGACGCGATCATCAGTTCCACACGAGGCGGTGTTGCAGCGCATGCTGTCATAGTGCCGCAACAACGCAGTGTTCTAAGGAAGTCGAAGTTCAATTCGCGAAGGAGTAGGAGAGGAAAATGAGAGCAAATCAGTTCATAGCTACAATGGCTGCTGTTGGGGCGCTGTCGATTGCAGACGTTGCCAATGCCGCGGTTGAGGTCCAGTTTTGGCATGCGTTTACGGGCCGTCTGGGTGAGTTAGTTGCAGGGCAGGTCGATACCTTCAACAAGAGTCAGAGCGACTACACTATTGTTGCATCTCACAAGGGTAATTATTCCGAGACCCTGAATGCTGGAATTGCGGCCTTCCGCGCCAAGAAGCAGCCGCACATTCTTATGGTGTTTGAAGTGGGTACGGCGACAATGATGGCTGCCAAAGGTGCCATCAAACCCGTCTATGAAGTGATGAGCGAGGCCGGCGGAAAGTTCGATCCGGGCGCTTACATTGGGTCAGTGAAGGGCTATTACACGACGACCAAAGGAGAAATGCTGTCACTGCCATTTAACTCCTCGACGCCCGTGCTCTGGGTGAACAAGGATGCGCTCAAGGCTGCCGGCATTGACCCGAACACCGATCTGTCGACATGGCAGAAGGTTGGAGATGTGCTCGACAAACTGAAATCATCAGGGAGCAAGTGCCCATTGACCACGGCGTGGCAAAGCTGGGTCCATTTGGAGAATTTCTCCGCTTATCACAACATTTCCTTCGCGACGAAGGACAACGGATTCGCGGGTCTTGATACCGAACTAGCGTTCAATGGACCGGTTCATGTCAAGCACATTCAAACAATGGGGGACTGGGCCAAGGACGGCAAGTTCATCTACGCTGGTCGCCGCAATGAAGGTGGAGCGAACTTCCGCGCGGGCGAATGTGCACTCTTCACTGAAAGCTCGGCCGGTTATGCCGGGATCAAGAAAGAAGCCAAGTTCGAATTCGCTGTCCGTCCTCTTCCGTATTGGGATGGTACAAATGGTGCTCCGCAAAACACCATTATTGGCGGTGCCTCGCTTTGGGTCATGAAGGGCCACAAGGCAGAGGAGTACAAAGGTGTGGCGAAGTTCCTAAGTTTCCTCAGCTCTACACCAATTCAAGCCAAGTGGCACCAGGACACAGGTTATCTGCCGATCACAACCGCGGCCGGTGAAAAGACCAAGGCCGACGGTTTCTATAAGGCCAACCCTGGAACGGATGTTGCGGTCGTTCAAATGACGGCGAAGCAGCCGACAGCCAACTCCAAGGGCCTCCGCCTCGGCTCGTTTGACCAGATCCGTGCCATCATTGACGAGGAACTGGAAGCCGTTTGGTCAGGTGACAAGACAGCCAAGGTGGCACTGGACAGTGCGGTGAATCGCGGCAACAGGCTGCTGCGACGCTTCGAGCAAGCGAACCGCTAGACTCTCGCGCGGCAAGCCAGGAGGGGCGACCAATCTCTCCTGGCATGCATAAGAGGTAAAATGGAAAAGCGCGTGACCTTTAAGGGGTGGTTGCTGCCCGTGTGCCTTCTACTACCGCAGGCATTGATATCTGGCATTTTCTTCTTTTATCCCGCTGGCCAGGCCATCTGGCAATCGCTCTTCATCCCCGACCCGTTCGGACTTTCCGCCCAGTTTGTCGGATTGGGGAATTTCGCGTTCTTGTTTGCTGACGAGTTTTATCGCGCCGCTTTCTTAACCACGGCCATTTTCTCAATCCTTGTCACTCTGGTCTCAATGGTGCCGGCACTGTTTCTCGCTGTGATGGCGGACCGCTTGATCAAGGGTGCTGGGACGTATCGCACGTTATTGATTTGGCCTTACGCGGTGGCACCAGCCGTTGCCGGCGTCTTGTGGCTCTTCATGTTCAATACGCGGGTCGGCGTGGTGGCCTGGTACCTTGGGCAATTTGGATACGACTGGAACCATGTTCTCAATGAGGGCGAGGCGATGGGTCTTGTGGTGGTCGCCTCGGCCTGGGGGCGCATCAGTTACAACTTTCTGTTTTTCTTGGCGGCATTGCAAGCTGTGCCGCGGTCCGTCGTCGAAGCCGCCGCGATTGATGGTGCCCGTTTCTGGAAACGGTTCTTCACCATCGTCTTGCCGCTGCTGTCACCGACCACGTTCTTCCTGCTGGTCGTCAACATTGTCTATTCATTCTTTGAAACTTTCGGCGTGATCCACACGATTACGTCGGGAGGCCCACAACAGGCGACGACGATTTTGGTGTACAAGGTTTTCGCCGATGGCTTTGTTGGCCAAGATCTCGGATCTTCCGCGGCGCAGTCGGTGGTCCTGCTCATCTTGGTCGGCGCACTGACGGTCCTGCAGTTCAAATTCGTCGAGAAGAGAGTGCATTATTGATGACTGGCTCGGTCAAAGAACCGTCTGCCGGTATGGTGGAGAATCGCGGGAGTGCCCTGTGGTTCACGCATGCGCTGATGGTCGTCGGCGTACTGGTTGTCTTTTTTCCGATTTGGCTTGCATTCGTTGCGTCAACAGTCACTCAGCCGGAGATCGTCTCACCGCCGATGCCGCTGCTGCCCGGTGCGCACTTCTTTGACAACTATAGCCGAGCGCTCGTGTCCGGAGTGAACGTGCCGGTAGCGACCATGCTGTTCAATTCACTTGTCATGGCGCTTGGTATAGCGATCGGCAAAATAGCCATCTCGCTTCTGTCAGCTTTCGCGATCGTGTACTTTCGCTTTCCCGGGCGCATGGCCTTTTTCTGGATGATCTTCATTACGCTCATGCTGCCGGTCGAAGTGCGAATTGTTCCAACCTATGAGGTCATCGCCGGCTTTGGCATGTTAAACAGCTATTCCGGGCTGATCCTGCCGCTTATCGCGTCGGCGACGGCTACATTCCTGTTTCGCCAGTTCTTCTTGACGATTCCGGATGAGTTAGCCGAGGCGGCAAGGGTGGATGGTGCGCGACCAATGCGCTTCTTTTTTGATATTGTTTTGCCGATGAGCAGGACCAATATCGCAGCGCTCTTCGTCATCTTGTTCATCTATGGATGGAATCAATATCTCTGGCCGCTTCTGATCACCACGGATCCTGAAATGAATACGATCGTCATGGGCATCAAGCAGATGTTTCCTTCCGGCGACGACACGGCTGACTGGCCGGTGATCATGGCAACCTCCATCCTGGCGATGATTCCCCCAGTAATCGTGGTCATCTCTATGCAGAAACTCTTCATTCGCGGTCTAATGGACAGCGAGAAATAGTTATGGCGACAGTCGAACTCAAAGACGTCCAAAAGCGCTTCGGCATGACCCAGGTCATCCATGGTGTCGACCTGGAAATCGCCGACGGTGAGTTCATCGTCGTTGTCGGTCCGTCCGGGTGCGGGAAATCAACGCTATTGCGGATGGTTGCAGGTCTCGAAACGATTTCTGGCGGTGAGGTCTCGATCGACGGTACCGTCGTCAACAAGCTGGAGCCGATGGACCGCAACATTGCCATGGTCTTCCAGAATTACGCGCTCTACCCGCATATGAGCGTATTCAACAATATGGCCTACGGCCTGCGCAATCGCCGCGTTCCAACCGCCGATATCGACGAAAAAGTCCGCGAGGCCGCGGACATCCTTGAGTTGGGTGGTTTGCTGGAACGCAAGCCATCGCAACTGTCCGGTGGCCAGCGCCAGCGCGTGGCCATGGGACGTGCGATCGTGCGCAATCCCAAGGTGTTCTTGTTCGATGAACCATTGTCGAATCTCGATGCCAAGCTTCGGGTCAACATGCGGCTGGAAATCAGGAAGCTGCAGCGCCGGCTCGGCATTACGACGATCTATGTGACCCATGATCAAGTCGAGGCCATGACCATGGCCGACCGCCTGGTGGTGATGAATGCGGGCCGGGCGGAACAGATCGGTACGCCGCGCGACGTCTATCGCAAGCCGGCGACCAAGTTTGTGGCCGGTTTTATCGGGTCGCCTGCTATGAACTTTGTCACTGCCGATCTGAACGGTGCGGACGGCAACTTGCGCACATTGGGCGTGGAGTTGCCGCCACCCAATGGCGTCTCTGTAGCGGGCGTCGACACGGTGGAGCTTGGAATCAGACCGGAGCACATAAAGATCGAACCTGAGACAGGACCTATTCATCTCCAGGTCGAAGCTGTTGAGAACCTTGGTGTTGACACGATCATCTATGGCCGTTCACCAGCGCACGAGGCGGATCCGATCGCTGTGCGCATCGAGGGCGATCGTAGCTTTGCGCTCGACGAAGAGGTCCGCGTCGCAATCGACCCGACGGCAATGCATCTGTTCGATCAGAGCACCGGGCGGCGATTGTCGTAACATTGTCGACAGTGACTGGCATTTGGCCAAATCGCGTAAATCGCTTACACCAGCATCAAATCGCGATCGAGGCGCGGCAGGTTCAAGACTCGAGGGTTTAGAATGCATCGTGTTGGGATCATTCCATTTGATATGAAGGGCGAGGCTGTTGCGCTCTTGTTCGTGACATCGCAAACGCGCGGTCGCTGGATCCTGCCGAAGGGGCAGCCGAAGCCTGGCGAGACTCAGGCCGAAGCGTGTCATCGTGAAGGCTTCGAAGAAGCCGGCATCCGTGGCATCGTACTCGAGGAATATCCGTCTACCGTTCTGATCGGTAAGAAAACCGGGATCGGGGTTGAGCAGGTGCCGGTGACGTACTTTCCCTATCTGGTGCAGGAACAGTTTGACGATTGGCCGGAGATGGAAAAGCGGCAACGCCACTGGGCCCTCGTCGAAGATGCTCCGAAGGTTACGGATCGGGCCGACTATCTTGCGCTGGTACAGCATTTCCAGGCGCTGCGGCCATGGATTACAGAAGCTGCAAAAGTCCATAAATCGTAGCGGCCAGCAAGGCTGTTGCAGGCACTGTGACGACCCAGGCCGCAGCAATCGACCAGACGAAATGGCGCCGGACCAGGCGGCGCGTGCTGCGAACATTGCGACTGTTGAAGGCGTCTTCCGCCGTTGCATTGAGCTTGTGGCCCGGGCGCAGTTTTCGCCGGTTCGGGTTCTCCGCAAATTCGCGCAGGAAACCGACGCCGAAAACAGCACCAACCGCAATATGCGTTGAACTGACGGGCAGCCCCAATGTCGTGGCGATGAGGACGGTCACTGCGGCCGACAGGGCGACACAGTACGCGCGAGGCGAGTTCAGCCGTGTGATCTTTTCGCCGACGACCGCAATGAGCTTAGGGCCGAAGAGACCAAGTCCCACCGCGATGCCGGCTGCCCCAACAACCATCACCCACAAAGGAATGGTGACACTTCCTGCGATGCCTGCGGCGTCACTGCTGGTCGAGACGATCGCAGCCAATGGGCCGACGGCGTTGGCCACGTCATTGGCGCCATGGGCAAAAGAAAGCAAGGCAGCACCGATGATCAGCGGTAGATCGAACAGCCCGTAGATATCCTTTTTGCGATTCGCGAGATGCGCCGTCCGTCTGGTGATGTACGGACTTGAGAGCAGCCAGGCGATCAAGAAGGCACCAGCAGAGAATAGTACAATGTCGAGGACGTCCGGCTTCCAGATCTTTTTCAGGCCTTTCATAGCCATATAGGCAGCGAACGCCGCCGCCATCAGGCCGATAAGGATCGGAACCCAACGCCGCGCAGCGGCCAACCGATCCTCCACGTTTAGTATCCTGGTCTTGATGAACAGCAGCAACATCGCCGAGACCGCTGCGCCAAAGACTGGAGAAATGATCCAGCTGGCAGCGATCTTGGTCATCGTCAACCAGTTGACCAGCCCGACGCCGGCGGCCGCAATTCCGGCACCCAACACCCCACCGACGATCGAGTGTGTTGTCGAAACTGGTGCACTGAGCGTCGTTGCCAGATTGATCCACAGGGCGGCTGCAAGCAGCGCACTCACCATCAAGAGCTGAAAGTCGCCAACGCTCACGGCGCCGCTCGGCGCGATGATGCCCTTTGACACGGTTTTGACGACATCTCCGCCGGCGAGAATGGCACCCGCGAATTCGCAGACAGCGGCAATGACAATGGCCGCAGCGATCGTCAGAACCTTGCCGCCGACAGCGGGACCCATGTTGTTGGCAACATCATTGGCGCCGATGTTCAGCGCCATGTAACCGCCGATCACGGCTGCACAGATGATGAGAACGGAACCCTCGCCCGTGAATCCGAATTGACTGCTGCCGAAGATGGCCACAAAGACCAAGAACAGCAGCGCAACACCCAACGGTACGATCGAACTGCGAATCTTGATGACTTGGGTCTGACTAAAACCCAGCCGTCGAAGATCATTGACGTAGCGATGCTCGAGATTCTTTGACAGGTCGGTCATCTAGCAGCCGCGTTTAGTGGTTCCAGGTGCGAATATCCAAGACTCGAACGTAACCTCAGCAACTGCCTCAGCACAGGCCGCGCAGTCAGCGTGTTAGCCGGAAATCGCAGTTCCGGTCAAAGTCTTGAAGACATTGTCCTCAGATTTCGGAGTCGGACACCTCGCTCTGTTCCAGACGACGGCGCATAATGCTAATGCCGAGGCGGGTCAGCTGCCTCTCGGCGCCAAATCAGTCGTCGAAGGCGCTCCATGCAAGATCTCGAACAATGACGCCGCGAGAGGCTGACCGTGCAACCAAGAATGCGGCATTGACGCTGGCGCTGGCGTTGCCCGGCGACACGGTGCTCTATCTCTTGCTGCCGATCCATGCCGCCGTATTCGGGGTCACGTTGCCGGAAGTTGGTGTCCTGCTGGCAGCCAATCGCCTGGTCCGAATCGTCGGATATAGTTGGGTCGCACGTTATTATGCACAGCGTGGACCGCGCGCAGCGTGCTTGGCCGCCGGATGTGGCGCGCTCCTGGCGACGATTGGCTACGCTCTGTGCAGCGGTATCTGGATGCTGTTGATCGCCCGATTGATCTGGGGACTTTCGTTCGCCGCCCTCAACATCGCCAATCATGCTCTGCCGACTGCCGAGATCGCGGGCGCGAATCGGCGCAGCGGATGGTCGCGATCGATCATTGCTACCGGTCCTACTGTCGGCCTGATCGCCGGTGCCTTGATTGCCGAGTTTTACGGTCCGCGCACTGTGTTTATGTTACTCGGGATACCCGCGCTTGCCGCCATAGTCTTCGCCAACCGTCTGCCGACTACGCCGGAGCATATTCTTGCTGCCGGGCCACGCTTTGCCAAGCCCGATGCGATCAGCATCTGGTCCTTTTGCATGGGTCTGACGCTTGACGGCTTGTTTATCTTTGGTCTCGCTATTCTGGCCAAGGCAACGATGCCTGAAGGCGCCGTGATCGCTGCCGGCGCCGCGATGTCTCTGAGATATATCTGCGAGATCGTGCTTTCGCCGATTGGCGGCGGCATTGCGAATCGCGTTGGTGCGCGTCGCTTGTTGATTGCTCTGTCCGTCCTGTGCGCCGGCGGACTGGTCTTACTTGGGGTAGGCGGATCATTGCTTTGGGTCGGCGCGCTCTCCGTCATCGTTTTGCGTGGGCTCTTGCAGCCTCTGCCGGGACCAGTCGTCTCCCAGGCTTTTCCGGGCTCGGCCCGGGTGCCGGCCCTGGCCCGGCAGGCGACCTGGCGCGATATTGGCGCCGGTACGGGGCCGCTGTTGGCCGGACTGCTGTTTCCGGTCTTGCCGCCGCTGGCGATCTACGCCGGTGGCGCGGCCCTGCTCGTATCGGCAAGCGCTTATCTCGGGCGGAGCAATAGGTGATCTTGCAGCTTAGGGAGTGAAGACATGTCAGGTTCAGTGTCTGGGAACAAATTGTTTCAGGGAGAGGTCGCATTGGTCACGGGCAGCGCCTCCAATATCGGTCAGGGCATCGCTGCGGGACTGGCGGCCGAAGGCGCCGAGGTCATTCTTGCGGATGTCGACCCGTCGCGCAATGCAGCAACAGCGCAGAT
>JBPCWB010000695.1:0-4366 GCA_051009955.1 Hyphomicrobiaceae bacterium
AATTACCCGCCGACCGCAGGCACGATCCGCATCGACGGGCGGGAAACTCACTTCACCAAACCGATTGATGCCCGCAACAGCGGGGTCGAGATCGTCTACCAGGATCTTGCACTGTGCGATAACCTGACGGCGGCCGCGAATGTGTTTTTGGGTCGCGAGATCAAACGCCGGATCGGACCAATCCGGTATCTCGATCACCGCTCAATGTTCGACAAAGCTGGCGAACTCTTCAAGGAGCTAAAGTCCGAGACACGTCCGCGCGATCTCGTGAAGCAGATGTCGGGTGGCCAGAGGCAAGCGGTTGCCATAGCCCGTACACGTCTGTCCAATCCGAAGATCGTGCTTATGGACGAGCCGACGGCTGCAATTTCTGTTCGCCAGGTGGCTGAGGTGCTCAATCTGATCCATCGATTGCGTGAAACAAACCACGCGGTCATCCTTGTGTCTCATCGGATGCCGGACGTCTTTGAAGTGTGTAACCGGGTGGCTGTACTGCGCCGTGGACGCAAGGTGGCAGACAAGCCCATTGCCGACACCAGTCCGGAGGAAGTCACGGGCCTTATTACGGGGGCTATAGGAACGGCATGACCGATACGACGCGTACAAGTCACGCCGACATCGGCGAAGAGATCACTGAACGCCGCGAGATGACGGGCCTGCAGGCGGTCCTCAGAACGCAGCCGTTTTGGGTCTTCGTTGCGATCCTTCTGATCGGCTTCGTGATGACATTTGTTTCGGACGTGTTCCTGACCGAGCGGAATATGTTCAACGTGACACGTAACTTTGCGTTCTTTGGCATTATGGCGCTTGGAATGTCGGCAGTGATATGCACCGCCGGTATCGACCTATCCGTCGGTTCGCTGATGGGACTAACCGGGATCGTAGCCGGACTGGTCATGGGCGCCGGATACCCAATCTGGCTTGGTTTTCTCGCATGCATGGCAACGGCCGCACTGGTCGGCTTCATCAATGGTGCGTTGATCGCCTACTTGCGCATGGCGCCATTCGTCGTGACACTTGGCATGCTGGCCATGGTCCGCTCGATCGCGATGGTTTTGTCGAACAACAAGATGATTTATGAATTCGGCCCGGATCAGGAGCTGTTCGAGTGGATTGGCGGCGAGAGCGTCTTCGGCATTCCGAACCCGGTCCTGGTGCTGGCGATCCTGACGGTCGTGTTCTGGTGGGCCTACCGCTATTCGACATGGGGACGTTGGGTTTTTGCTGTTGGCGGAAACGCGCAGGCAGCGAAACTGGCGGGCATCCCGGTCGAGCGCGTGGTTGTATCCGTCTATATTACCAGTTCGCTGTGCGCGGGACTTGCGGCGTTCCTGATGGTCGGCTGGTTCGGCTCGGTCACGAATGCGCTCGGCCTGACCTACGAGCTCAATGTGATCGCGGCCACAGTTATCGGCGGCGCCAACCTGATGGGCGGCGTGGCCTACGCTGTCGGCGCGCCAATCGGCGCAGCACTTATGGAGCTCATTCGGAATTCCCTGTTGCTGGCGGGCATTGATGCCCTTTGGCAGCAATTCTTTGTTGGTTTGTTCCTCATTCTTGCCGTTCTGCTGGAACAGATCCGCAACCGTGGTGGGTCGTGAACGGTCCATCGAATTCGAAAACCTTTAGGGAGGAAGACCATGAAGAAATTGATGGCGACAGCCGTGGTTGCTGCAATCGCCTTGCCGGGCGTTGCGACCGCTGCGGACTATACGTTTGCATTGGTGCCCAAGGCGATGAACAACCCGTTCTTCGACCTTGCTCGTGACGGCTGCTACAAGGCGCAAAAAGAACTCAAGGGTGTGACCTGCAAGTACATCGGTCCGGGCGAGCATACGGAGTTGGAGCAGCTGCAAATCGTCCAGGACCTGATTAGCCAGGGCGTTGACGGCATCGCCGTTGCTCCTTCGAACGCACCGGCGATGGGCAAAATTCTGCGCGCCGCAGTCAAAGCCGGCATTCCGGTGATGACCTGGGACTCCGATGTTTTGGCCAAGGACAAGGGCGTACGGGCAACCTATGTCGGCACCAAGAATTACGATATCGGCGTGAACCTGGCCAAGATTGCCATGGCGAAGCATCCGAAGGGCGGCACCACCTGTCTGCAAACCGGCGGTGCGGCGGCAGCCAATCACAATGAACGACTCCTAGGCATCCGAGAGACGCTCGCCGGCAAAAAGTTGGGCGATCCGCCAGGCAAGCCGTTAAGCGGTCAAGGTGGCTGGACGGAGATTGCAGGCTGCCCGCTCATCACCGATGATGACGGCAAGAAAGCCGTGCAAGGCATGACAGACATTCTGGCCAAAGAAAAGAATCTAACGGCGTTCATTTCGACGGGCGCGTTCACCCAGTGGTTCGACAACGCGTATCGCCAGGCTGTTGCGCCCTACAAGGCAAAGCTGGACTCCGGCAAGATGTCGATCATTGTTGCGGACACGCTGCCGATGCAGATGAAGCAGTTGAAGGAAGGCCTTTCGAATGGGCAGGTCGGACAGCGGCCCTTCGAAATGGGTTACAAGGCCATGTTCATCATGAAGGACCTGGCTGAGGGCAAGTCTGTCAATGATCCTATCTATACGGGTCTTGATGTTTGCACGAAGAAGAATGCCGATTCCTGCCTGGCGCAGTAAGTCGAGTTGACGGTAATTGGTGGCGGCGTAGTGCATTGCGCCGCCGCTTCTTTTGTGAGCGCTCGACGATCAGTCCCGATGCGAGGCTCGCAATGCGGTAGCAATTGTCGCCGTCAATCGCATGCTACGGGACCGAGGATCGAAACCAAAACAGTCAAGGCAGGCAGTCCATGGAAAAGAAGAGCATAGGCAGGACCGGATTAGAGGTTACCCAAGTCTGTTTTGGTACATCCGCGCTCGGCGATATGCCTGACACCTATGGCTACAGCGTGGACGAGGCCCGTGCACGGGACACGATCCGTGCGATTTTTGACAGTCCGGTCAACATTCTGGACACGTCGCGCAACTACGGTTTTGGCCGGAGTGAAGAACGCATCGGGTCCGTGATTCGTGAGCGCGGTGGGCTGCCCGACGGATTCGTCCTGTCGAACAAGCTTGACCGAGACATGGAAACGAACCGATTGGATGGTGCCCGCGCGCGCCGTTCTTTCGAGGAAAGCCTGACCGCTTTGGGCGTTGATCGTATTCAGATCCTCCACCTGCACGATCCCGAACATGTTGCCGACCTCGACGATATCACGCGCAAAGGCGGCGCTCTCGATGAGCTCTTCAAGATCAAGGAAGAGGGCCTGGCTGATGCGGTCGGGCTCGCCATGGGACGCATCGACATGATGTTCTCACTGTTGCGAGACCGCGACTTTGACGTCCTGATCTCGCACAACCGCTATACCCTCTTGAATCGCCAGGCCGGCGAATTGTTCGATTATGCCGATCGCAACGGCATTGCTACTTTCAACGCCGCGCCTTTCGCAGGCGGTGTCCTCGCAAAAGGAAGCGCTGCGATGCCGCGGATCACCTATCAGGAAGTTGACGAGGCAAGCTTGGGCCCGGTGCGCCGTATCGAAGACCTCTGCGCGTCCCAAGGTCTGTCACCGGGGGCGGTGTCGCTGGGGTTTTCGTTGCAGGATCCGCGCATCACCTCGACGATTGTCGGTGCGTCTAGTCCGGCGCATGTCGCCGAAACCCTGCAATGGGCGTCAACGCCGATCGCGGATACAACTTGGCAGGATCTCGCTGGCCTACCTTATTCGACGGAGGACCCGGAAGCAGACAGGCAATACAAACCTGGCTAAAGGCGACCGAAGCGTGTTGGCGATCGTTTTCAGGACAAGGCCGGCCAGCATGGGCCTGCCTGTGTTTCAGCCATCGTCGAAGTGGGGACGCCTTGCCCGCTGGCACGTCTCTGATTCTATCGAATCATCTGTTGAGCGCGGCTGCGGCGGTCGCCACGGCCGCCTCGCGCTCAGCTTGTCTGGTCGCCGCCGCGGCACGTACCGTAGCAACAAGTGCAGCGTCTGCGGTTTCAGGACTGCCGGAGTTGAACGGAGGTGCAGGGTCGTACTCGATGCCGAGTTGGATTGATTTGGCAATGTCATCACCAAATGCCTCCGCGGCGACAACAAGTGCGAAATCGATCCCTGCCGTAACACCGCCGCCTGTGATCACGTTACCATCGACGACGACGCGCTCCGCCACCGGCTGCGCACCGAAGGCGGTCAGCATGTCTCGTGACATCCAGTGGGTTGCCGCACGTTTCCCAACAAGCAATCCGGCGGCACCGAGGACAAGTGCACCAGTGCAAACGCTGGTGATGTAGCGTGCACCTTTTGCCTGCGAGCGGATGAACGTCAGCACCTCGGCATCGTTCAACAGCGCATTCATGCCAGCGCCTCCCG
>JBPCWB010000696.1:0-2945 GCA_051009955.1 Hyphomicrobiaceae bacterium
GGATTGCCATATCTCACTTTGCGTCTGTGCTGGATGGCTGCCGAGTACTTCGAAGCTGAACATTTCATGGTCGCCATTCGCGACGAACACAAGGCGTTCTACAAGCGCACATTCGACCATCGGCTGATCTGTCCGGCGCGGCCCTATCCGATGTTGAAGGACCCGATCTGTCTTATGACGCTCGACCACAACGAAGTGGCCGATCGGCTCTATAGGCGCTATCCGTTCTTCCGTTCAAATCACTTTGAACGCAGGATGCTGTTCGATCGCTCCAGCAGCGCGCGAAACATTGCGGCCTAGGCTGCAATGCAGCCGGCTACACGGCAGGCAGCCGTCGAGATGGAGGCCATGGAGGTTGGACATCGCGACGCCGCACGTGACAACAGAGAGGAGGCGTTCGGTTCTGCCTCCTCTCTAGGCCGCTTTTACTTGTCCGTAGATGGCCAATCTGCGGTATTCACCCGGCTCTGAATTGTCCGCGTTCGCATGGTGCTGCCGATATAGTCCGTAGCCCATGGGCTTGAGCCACGTCGGCCTGTGCTGTCATGGCCTGAACATTGATCAAATGCAGAGACAATTCAGCTGAATTAACCACAAATTCAGCCTATGGCGAGATCATCAATCCAGCTGTTTGGTATTGGAATTGATCCCGACCTGATCGTTTCGTACAGCCGGCTTCCGTGCTTGGCGTCATCGCTGCGCGCTTGGCTGTTAGGTCGCCCGGGGAACCAAGGAGGCGGGAATGCTCGCTGGCCGTTGGGTCGTCTTGATCGCACTCTTCATCGCGCGGTTTTGTCTGGGATTTCAGTTCCAGTCGGTCGGATCGGTGTCGCCGATGCTCATGGGTGACCTCCAGCTCGATCACCTGAGCATCGGACTGCTGATTGGCCTCTTCATGCTGCCGGGAGTGGTCTTGGCCTTTCCTCTGACGGTTTTGACGGCGTCGATCGGAGACCGCCAGGTTGTGCTATTGGGCCTGACGCTGACCGTCATCGGTGGCGTATTTGCCAGCATTTCGGACTCCTTCGCCGTGTTGGCTCTGGGGCGACTGGTCAGCGGCGCCGGCGCGGCGTTGTTGTTGGTTGTTCTGACAAAAATCATGATCGACCAGTTCAGCAATCACGACCTGTTCTGGGGCATGTCGATTTTCATCATTGGCTGGCCGGTGGGAATTGCCGCAGGCCAGGCAACGCAGGCCGCGCTCGCCGACTTGACCAACTGGCGAATTGTCTTTGTGGCGACGTCGATTGCGTGCCTGCTCAGCTTTGTCGCAACAAGCAACCTGTATCGTGGTCCGCGGGATCCCAGTAGTGGCGCGGCGACGATAACGACAGGCATCAGTGGGTCCGAGCTCTGGCTGATTAATATCGCCGGGTTGATCTGGATGCTCCTGAACGGTGCCTATGTTACGGTGTTGACCTTCGCGCCGGCATATCTGGTGGAGCAGGGCATTTCGATCGTCGAAGCAGGTGCCATTGTCAGCGGCATGTCCTGGGTCTTTATTCTGGCGCTTCCGCTCGGCGGCTATGTCACGTCGCGCTACCTGTCACCGAACGTCGTGATACTCATTGGTTTGGGCGGAGCGACATTGATTGGCCTGAGCGTTCCATTTGCCGGCCATCCGTTGTTGACGTTTGCACTGTTTGGCATGGCGCTGTCGTTCGCAACGCCTGTTGTGGCGACGTTGCCGGCTGAAGTGCTGCGCTCCGAGAACAGGGCACTCGGCCTGGGGATCTACTTCACATGGTTCTTTGCGGGCGTATCGGTACTGCCGATCCTTGGCGGCGCACTGGCGGACCACACGGGCACTACTGCTGCGTCATTGCTCCTCGGAGTTATGATGCTTGGGCTCTGCGTGGGGCTTGTCGGTTTCTTTCGATGGGAGGCACGACGGCTGCGCGCGACGATCGCGGCCGCATAGGCACTTTGCCTTGCCGTTGAGAGGTCTGGATCATCGTGTCTTATGTTGGTACCGCGACGGCTGTTGCAACATTACGCACAAAGATGATCGCCCTGAGAGGCGCGAGCAACTTTCCAAATGATCTGCTGGTTTTTGTGACCGCTAAGCGCGCGACAATGGCAGGTCAGCGAGCACGTCGCTGACGAACGCGACACCATCATCTGTTAGGAATCCACTCTCGGCGAGCAGTTCGACGCCGCAGCGCTCGTCGCTTTTCCAAGCCATGCGGCACGGAAAAACGCCGACATTGAAGACCTGGATGCTAAAGCGGGCATCGACGTCCAACGGGATGTTTTGCGACAGGCCGAAGCCGCTGTCGGACAGGTCGGTGATCGCAATGTCCCAGGACTGGTCGTCGCTCGTGAAGCAGCGCGCCGGCCAATTGACCGGATGGCGTTCCTTCCTGCGTCGATCGAATTGCGATTGAGATGTCATGTCGAGACGCCGACGTTTGAGTTTCGTTACAGCTCGTTCACTACAACCTAGGGTATAGTAAGCCGCAACCGTTAACACACCATTTAGATTTGGTGCGCCGATTGTTTCGCAGAGCGGTCATCTGTTGGGTTCGGTCGAAGGGTGATGATTCGGTGCAATAGGTACGGAGGAATGACGGCACGCCCAACCTGGAACCGGGTCTTGCCTAAGCTTCGTCGCGGGCGCGACGTCCGTAGTTCCGTCCGGCGCTAGACGGGCAAGTCGAGCAGGGGAGCGTATTGCTGTCCGGAATACATGTCGCTTTCGCCGGGGTCGCCTTGTACGGACTTGCGTGGAAAGGAAAACTTGATGGCACGTGCGTTCGGATGCATGACGAACACGATCTCATCGATGGGAACACCGTAGATCTCCGAGACGCGCGCAGGTGTCAGACACTGCGCATCGCGTGCGCGCTCAAAGTCGGCCTCGGTCGCGAACATGATGTCGAACGTGATCCAGAACGGGCCGGCGTTCTTTGATCTGACGAGCTTTGCGAGCTGGCCGAGGGTCA
>JBPCWB010000697.1:0-5230 GCA_051009955.1 Hyphomicrobiaceae bacterium
GGGTCGTTCAGCGCATACACTTCGCCCGGACGCATGCCAGCGCCGCGCCTGGCGATGATGACCTGCACGCTCTCGCTCATCGAGCCCAGGTGCACCGGCATGTGCGGCGCGTTGGCGACCAGTTCGGTGTCGGCATCGAAAACGGCACACGAAAAATCCAGACGTTCCTTGATGTTCACAGACTGCGCCGTGTTGCGTAGCGCCTCGCCCATCTGCTCGGCAATCGACATGTAGAGGTTGTTGAAGACTTCGAGCAGAACCGGGTCGGCCTCGGCGCCGAGAAGTTCGCGCCCGCGTTCGGCAACGCGATCGAGCTGGAGGTGGTTGCGGCGCGTCACCACCAGGTCCCATCCAGGCTCCACGACCACGGTCTGATGTGGCTCAATGACCAATGCCGGCCCGGCTATTCTGTGTCCGATAGCCAGGGCCTGCCTCACGTAAACCGGCGCATCATGCCACTCGCGGTTGGAAAAGAACCGTGTTGTTTCATTCGAGGCCGCACCGCCGTCGTTCGCGGGTTCCAGCGCCGGTTCGTCGAGGCCGGCTCCGCCACCGGACGCTTCGATTTCAATCGCCGAGGCAAAGACCTTCTTCTCCGGCGAAATGAAACCATAACGTTGCAGATGCTGGTTTTCGAAGTCGCGCCGCATCAGGTCCGGTTCATCGAGCAGAACCGGTAATGCCGTATCGGTACCATCGTAGCGCAAATGCAGCCATGTCGTCGTGGCGATGTCCGCATGCGCCACGCCCTGCGCGGCCACCTCGTCGGTCGCCGACGAGACAAGATCGAAGCCAAGACTTTCTACGCGGCGCATCGTCGACGCGTCGAGTTCAGCTTCAATCGACTGCTCACGGCTGGCCCGCAGATTCGCCAGCCCCATGCCATAGCCAGACAGAAGCCCCGAAAGCGGGTGGATCAGTACCTTTTCCATGCCCAGCGTGTCAGCGATCATGCATGCGTGCTGCCCGCCAGCGGAGCCGAAACAGTTCAGGGCATATTCCGTCACGTCATAGCCGCGCTGCACCGAGATCTTTTTGATCGCGTTGGCCATATTCTCAACGGCGATGCGCAAAAATCCATCGGCAACCTCTTCTGCGGTCCGGCCATCCGCGATGTCATCAGCCAGAGCAGCGAACGCGGCCTTGGTCGCAGCTTCATCCAGGGCTTCGTCGTTGCCGCGTCCGAATATTTTTGGAAACAGAGATGGCTTGAGCTTGCCAACCATGAGATTGGCGTCGGTCACGGTCAACGGGCCGCCACGGCGATAGCATTTGGGACCGGGATTGGCGCCCGCACTTTCGGGTCCGACGCGGAACCGGCTGCCATCGAAAAACAGAATTGAACCGCCCCCTGCGGCGACCGTGTGAATTCGCATCATCGGCACACGCATTCGCACGCCGGCAACTTGAGTTTCAAATGCCCGCTCATACTCGCCGGCGAAGTGGGACACGTCAGTCGACGTTCCCCCCATATCGAAGCCGATCACCTTCTCAAATCCGGCCAGCTTGCCAGTCTCGGCCATACCGACGATGCCGCCGGCGGGCCCTGAAAGGATGGCGTCGCGTCCCTGGAACAATTCGGCTGCCTTGAGACCGCCGGATGACGCCATGAACATCACCTGCGGCTTCTTTGTACCGTCGCCCTGCAGCGCCGCGGAAACTTTTTCGACATATCTTGCCAGGATCGGCGAGAGATAGGCGTCAGCCACGGTGGTATCGCCCCGGCCGACTATTTTGATCAATGGCGACACGGCGTGGCTGGCCGAAACCTGTTCGAACCCCATTTCACGGGCCAATTCCACAGCCGCCGATTCGTGCTGGGGGAAAGCATAGGAGTGCATTAAGACGATTGCGATCGAACGAATGCCCTCAGCCAGCGCCGGAGCAAGTTCGGCTCTCAATTGATCAAGATCAAGCGGCGTCTCGACCGTTCCATCCGCCAGGATCCGCTCATTCGCCTCCACGACTCGGCGATAGAGCATTTCCGGTTTGATGATCTCCTTGGCAAAGATGTCAGGCCGTTCCTGATATCCGATTTCAAGCTGATCCTTGAGGCCGGACGTAATCACCAGGACCGTCGGATCACCTTTGCGCTCCAGCAACGCATTGGTCGCAACGGTTGTGCCCATTTTGACCGTTGCAATGCGCTCAGCAGGAATCGGCGCACCGGACGGGACATCCAAGAACCGTCGTATGCCTTCAAGCGCGGCGTCATCATATGCTTCGGGGTTCTCCGACAACACCTTGCGCGCATGCACTACGCCATCGGGGTCGCGCGCAACAACATCAGTGAAGGTGCCGCCACGATCAATCCAGAAATCCCACTTGTTCATATCGTCCGCGTCGCTTTCATTCGGAATAGCTTCGTATCAAGTGAAGCTTTATCCGGATGTCCAGGACAACGCCAGACCATCGGTGGCGGAAATTGAACAACTCTGCCGCCACTCTTCTTTTGCAGAGCCGGTATGAGACGCGATTTGGCGAGACGGGACTAGTGGTTGACACTGTCCCCAAACACACCGCGTCGAACCAATCGGGCATAGAGGCTCTGCCGCTGCGGGCGGCGGGAACGGATCTTGGCCTGGCGCGCGCGCCTGACCGCACGACCCGTGGCACGCCTCGAGCGGACGACACGGCGCGAGATGCGACGTCGGGATGTCGGGCGTGCCCGCACACGGCTCGGCTGTCGTATGGAAACCGGTGGGTTTGCCGACGGCGACAACGCCGATATCGGCCAGGGGACTCCCAGACCAACAACAGGGCGCGCCTGTGTCGTCGGCAGTGACGCGCCGAGCGGCCGTTTAGTCAAGGAGCCACTAATCGGACGCGCAGTCTCTGCCAGGGCAGCAGTTCTGCGAAGGCGCGGCCTTGGTGCAGACTTACTGGCCGGTTTGGTCCTCACGATCCCTCGCTTGCGCGACCGGCGCGGCGCATAGCGCGATGCGCTGACAGCCGGCATTTTCGCCGCCGTCAACGGGATGGATGCGACCGTATTCGCCGGCACCAGGCTTCCTGTCATCTGTACTGACGCCGACCGCTCCTCGCGATGGCCGCCAAATTGGTTCTCAGGCTGTCGGACGATTGCAGCGTGTTGGAGCGACCGTGACAGCATTTCAATCTGGCGCGTGACATCCCGCAGTTCCTGCTGCAAGCCTTCACCAAAGCTACGCTCCCGGACAAGCTGGGCTTGTGCATCCTTCAGTGCGACCGTGAGGCTCTTAATCTGTTGCTGGTATTGCTGCTCTTTCGCAATCTGCAATTCGATGGCGGCATTCTGACCCGGCAAGAGCCAGAACATGGCGGCAAACATGGCCGCCAAAAGAGCAATGGCGGGGACATATCCCGAAACGCAAGTCAACAGTTGACTGTTTTTAGAACGCTGCACCATACCAACCACCAAATCTGTAAGCCACAATTGCGGTTAACGCTCCGACCATATCTGTGGTCAAAGGACTCTGTAGATAACGCCATGAACCAGAGGCACAAATCCCCCTGCGTACGTCATAGCGAGGTCAAAACACCGGTGTCACCAACCGATATCACCAACGTTCGATATGATGGACGACCGAGGCTTTCTGGTAACGGTTGCGGGGACGCTCGTGTCCACCTCGCAACGCCATTCGCCATGCGCATCCCTTTTGCGTGGCCTGCTCTGCCAGCAGTCTCCTGAACATCTTGCGATCCTGAGACGTGCCGCCCGACATTTATGTACAGCATGCGACCGGGCAATTGCCAGGCGTCTTCATCAGCCCCCTGATCGCCCAAAAAACCCCGTCCCACATGGCTTGTCAGGAGCCTTGGCCATATCAACTGTAACGTGATAATATCGCCTTCATTACGGCGTGGTCGCGAGCTAGTGTGACCGACAACGAGCAAGAGCATCAGCAAGGCGAACGTTGGGGCGTCCACCGAATTCAGCTATTCGGAACGCACGCGGGCGGTGCGTGCGGCGCCTGAATTTCGGAAAAGTGTGGCAGCATGTTGAGATCTCTCCCAGAGGCCATTGGCCTAACACAAGGCGGCTCCCTGCGGGCGGCGCTCGATCGACTGATGTGCGGCCTCGGTCTTGGCCCCTGCCCGGATTGCCCGCAAAAAACCAATACAATCGCCTTCACCGTGGCCGTGGTCGCCCTTGGTGCAAAGCTGGCCAAGGCAGACGGCTATGTCTCGCGCATCGAGGTCGAGACGTTTCACAAGGTCTTCCAAACGCCAACCGCCGAATCGACCAACGTCCAGCGCCTCTACGACCTGGCCCAGAAGAGCGTGACTGGTTTTGAATCGTATGCCCAACAGATCTCAAGTCTGCTGGCGAACGAACCGCAGCTGAAGCGGGACGTCCTCGAAGGTCTGTTTCATATCGCGGCCGCAGACGGAATACTGCATGAAGAGGAAGATCGCTACTTGCGCCGCATCGCCGACATCTTCGCTTACACCGGTGCCGAATATCAACGCATTCGCGCAATGTTCGTGTTCGATCCGGATGACGCCTACACCGTGCTCGGCGTGGACGCCGCGATTTCCAATGACGCACTGCGTCAACACTATCGCCAGCTGGTCCGCGACAATCATCCTGATCGCGCTGTCGCGCGCGGCGTACCGGAAGAGTTCATCGAGATGGCAAACCGCAAACTGGCCGCCATCAATGCCGCCTATGACGAGATCACGCGGGAACGCGGTTTGTGAGCACGTCTGCCCCGTCCGAGTTCGAGCCTGACAGTCAACTTGTCGGGTCACTGCATCCATCACCAAATGTCAATGCGCGCATCGACGTGCAGAGGCCGACGCTCCTGATTCTGCACTACACCGGTCTGCCGACGGTCGAGCGGTCGATCACGGTCTTGGCCGATCCTGCCTGCCAAGTATCCTGTCACTACGTGATCGACGAACGGGGACGCATCACTCAGATGGTCCCAGAAGGATTGCGCGCCTGGCACGCGGGCCTGTCCTATTGGCAGGGGCAGCGCGACATCAACTCGATGTCCATCGGCATCGAAATTCAAAATCCGGGACACGACGCCGGGTATCCCGATTTTCCACCGCAACAGATGTCAAGCGTCATCGCATTGGCTCAGGACATCATCGCCCGCTATGCAATGCGCCCGCAGCACGTTCTGGCCCATTCCGACGTCGCACCGATGCGCAAGAAGGATCCGGGTGAGAAATTCGGCTGGTCGGACCTGGCGGCAGCCGGTGTCGGCCATTGGGTCTCGCCGGCCGCGATTGATGACGG
>JBPCWB010000698.1:0-7620 GCA_051009955.1 Hyphomicrobiaceae bacterium
TGGGCCCTCGAAGAGATGCGTTCGACAATTCGCAATGTGCCGCGAGAAGAGCGCGTGGCACGAGCTTATCGACGCGCAGCCGAAATCTGCGATGACGACGTCGAAACCTGCCGGTTGATCGGTGTGCACGGTCTTGGCCTCATTCGCGATATTGCGGCGACCAAACCGGCAGGCGAGCCGGTCAATGTGCTGACGCACTGCAATGCAGGCTGGCTGGCCACGGTGGACTGGGGCACCGCGACGTCGCCGATCTATCAGGCGCATGACGCCGGCATGAATGTTCATGTCTGGGTTGATGAGACGCGGCCTCGCAACCAGGGAGCGTCGCTCACGGCCTATGAACTGGGCGGTCATGGAGTTTCGCACAAGATCATCGTCGACAATGCCGGCGGCCACCTGATGCAGCATGGTCAGGTCGACGTGTGTATTGTCGGCACGGACCGAACCACCGCAAACGGCGATGTTGCCAACAAGATTGGGACGTATCTCAAGGCGTTGGCAGCAAAAGACAATGATGTGCCTTTCTATGTGACGTTACCGCACTCGACCATCGATTGGTCCTTGGATGATGGCATGCGGATCCCTATCGAAGAGCGTGGCGAGGAGGAAGTCCTTACGATGCCCGGCCGGACGGGCGATGGACGTGTGGTTACGGTCGAAATTGCAGCGCCGAACTCACCTGCGGGGAATCCCGCATTCGACGTGACGCCGTCGCGGCTGGTGACCGGCCTGATCACGGAGCGCGGCGTGACAGAGGCGAGCCGCGAGGGGCTCCTTGCGCTCTACCCGGAGCGGAAGCCCGATTAACCCTTTTGTGAGCAGTGTGCTGCCGTCTGCGTGATGGCGAGCGAACCAAACGAATTCGGGCGCACAATTCGCGCGCCCGAACCGATCACACATGAACTTCTGTCCCCGCTGCGCAGTCGTTCAGTGTCGATCTCGATCTCAGTGCGATGGTTCTTAGGCTGCAATCTTTTCGAACGATGCAAACGCGTCTTCATCGGCCGCGCCGAAAGCGTCAAGGAATGCAAACACTTCATCCACCAGTTGCGCGGTTTCATGCTCAACCGGCTTCTCAGTCCGGCTCTCGGATTCGATGTCCTGGAGCGCCAATAAGGCCGCGTGAAAGTCGTCCGCAACGTGAGAATTCATGGTAACAAACCTCTCTAACATCTCCGAAAATTGTTGCCCGTTAGGTCGCTTGACGCAAGGCGTCGCGACCGTTCTGTGCAAAACCGGAAAACGCTCAACACCATCAATTCGTTAGGGCCACCGCACCCTGTTGGTAGTTGATTCGGATTGCAAAATGATCACAGCGAACAACGTCAACAATGTGTTGGACTTTACTTTCAAGCGCGTTTGCGCATGCGATCCCCAATACCGTGGGTTGATCATTTGGATCGCCTTGCGCAGCTGCAACCGACCGCACGAATTTGTGGCCAGGAATTAACCACGACACTTCGGACTCACTGACGGCGGAGCCGCAATAGCAAGCCACCTAGGGCGTATAGAAAGCCTCCTTCGCGGTCTCAGCTGCGGGCGCGAGGAGCGGCGCCAAGACCTCCTGGATCGCGGCAGCTGTTAAATCGCGAACAATGAAGATCAACCGAGAGCGGCGGTCTTCAGACGGCCAGGCGTCGAGAGTGGTCGGGGGATAGAAGACATGTTGCACGCCATGAACGACGAATGGCAACGCTTCGCCTGCGACGTTGAGAATGCCCTTCACGCGGAGCAGCTTGTCGCCATGCGTCATGCGCAACAGCTCCATCGCGAATGACAGCTTGTGCCCGTCCAGGGGCTCGTCGAACGTCAAGGAGAACGATGTTATGCCTTGGCTGTGCCGGTGCGCATGATGGTGATGTGGGTGCGCGCAGTCCTCGCCGGCACAGTCGTGCGCCGGTTCATACTGGTCGGCGTTGAGCCATGCAGTAGCGTGAGCCTTCGCGACAGCCGGTTCGAAGGCTGCCAGGTCAGTGAGTAGATCGGTCTCGCAGTCGCCGAGAACAACCTTGAAGATCGCGGCTGACGGATTGAGTTCCGCTATTCTCGTTTGGATACGCTCCACCGCGGCGGCGTCAACCCGATCGGTCTTGGTCAGAATAATCCGGTCGGCTATGGCGATTTGTTTCGCCGTTTCGTAGTAGGCGTCGAGCTGGCTCTCGACCAGTTCGGTATCAACTGTTGTTACAATTCCATCCAGTTGATAGAGGCGGAACAGATCGTCTTCCGTCATCAAGGTGTGGGCAATCGGCGCCGGATCCGCGAGTCCGGACGTCTCCAGGATCACGCGCGTGAGGGCCGGAATTTTGTCGTCACACATCTGCTGATAGAGCCGGTTGAGCGCCTCAACGAGGTCACCGCGGACCGCGCAGCACACGCACCCCGACGGCAACAGCACCGTTTCTTCGTTGGCACTTTCGATCAGCGCATCATCGAGGCCGACATCGCCGAATTCGTTAACGATAACGGCCGTGCCCGTCATTTCGGGCTTTGTCAGTAACGATTTCAGCAGTGTGGTTTTGCCGGAACCAAGAAAGCCGGTCAAAACCGTAAGGGGAATAGGAACCTTCACTTTGTAAACTCGCACCGGTAAGGATGGGGAAGTACCCGCTCGCACGATCGCGGCAAAGTTTCAAGAGTTACGGTATGGCGGAAAGAAGATCGTCGACGGCCCGCAGCAAGCCTGCGGCGAAACGCCGGCCCAGTGGCAAGGCGAGCGAGAGCCGCGCGCGCAAGTTGGTCATCGAGATTGCTCGGGCCGTGAGTGACCAGGGGCTATCCCCCGGCCGGTCAGGCAACGTCTCCCTACGTTGGCGCCAGGGCATGCTGATCACACCGTCGGGCATGGCGTATGACTCACTTGAGGCAAACGACATCGTATTCGTTAATGGAGACGGCGCGACCCAGCCGAAGGCCCGCAAGCCGTCGAGCGAATGGCGCTTTCACCTCGCGGCCTACGATGCCCGTCCGGACCGCGAGGCGGTGGTGCACACGCACTCGCTTTATGCCACGGCGCTCGCCTGCCAGCACCGTGCGATACCGGCATTCCACTATATGGTCGCGGTCGCGGGCGGCACTGAAGTGCCGTGCATCCCCTACGCCGCTTTTGGCACGGTGAAGCTTGCCCGGCATGTCGCACGCGGGCTCGCGGAGCATGATGCCTGCCTGATGGCCAACCACGGGCAGATCGCGATGGGTCGCTCGCTCGAAGGCGCGTTGGAACTGGCCAACGAAATCGAAACACTCGCTGCGCAATATGTGCAGGTGCTGTCCATCGGCAAGCCGAAGTTACTGTCAAAAACGGCGATGGCCGATGTTTTGAAGCGGTTCCAGAGCTACGGTCAAAACGCACAGAAATCCTGAGCCGACGAATGACGCAAGCAACGATCAACGATGATCCGGCGCGTCCTTGCCCGGTGTGTCGAAACAACCGGACAACACGCTTCATTGAAGTCGATGCACGCCTCTATCACCGTTGTCCGCGCTGCCGTGCAACGTTTCTGGACCCGGACCAGTTGCCAACCGCAGCGCAAGAGCGCGCGCACTACCTGACTCACGAGAACGACCCAAGTGACACGCGTTACCGCGCCTTTTTGGAGCGGCTGGCGGCGCCCATGCAAGCCAGACTGCCGGCGGCCGCCCATGGATTGGACTTCGGCTGCGGTCCCGGCCCGGCCCTGGCCATCATGTTGCGTGAAGCCGGTCATACTGTCGACGTCTATGACCCCTTTTTTGCCAGGTATCCTGCGGCATTGGAGAAGCGCTACGACTTCATCACGTGCAGCGAGGTCGTTGAGCATTTTCACGCGCCACACAACGAATTTGCAATGCTGGATGGGCTGCTGCGTCCGGGCGGATGGTTCGGCGTGATGACCCAGTTCCAAACCGATGATGCGCGGTTTGCCACCTGGCACTATCGTAAGGACCCGACGCACGTCGTCTTCTATCGCCAAGAGACATTCGTTCAAATTGCTCAAGAATTCGACTGGACATGCGACTGTCTCGAGCCAAACATCGCCTTGTTTCGCAAGAATGCAGGGCCATCTTTATGAGATCCTCGTGCACTCTAGGGACGTACAAGAGACGCAATTCTCCGATAGACGGCGCGAGGGACTTTGATCCGCTTGCAGGACGCAGGAGCCAATGATGTTCGACCTGACGACGACAAGGGGCAAGATCCTGGCCGCCACCATGCAACTGGCTGCGGAACACCCATGGGCGCGGATAACTTTGCGCGAGATTGCCCATGCGGCAGGCGTCTCAATGGCGGATCTCAAGCGTGAGGTGTCCTCGAAGGCGCACATTTTCGGCCTCTTTACCAGCGCCGTCGACAAAGAAGTCTTGGCCAAGGCTGGTCCGCTCGACCCGGCGCAGTCTCCGCGTGACAATCTCTTTGAGACCATCATGAACCGGCTCGACGTCCTGCAGCCTTACCGTGCGGCGATCAAGTCGATCCTGCGCGGGTCACCGCCCGATCCGCGGTTGGCGCAAAGGCTGCTCGCCTCGCAGGGCTGGATGCTCGAAGCATCGGGGATTTCGTCGTATGGCCCGGCTGGTGGAATCAAGACGCTCGGTCTGGCGTCGGTCTATGTCCAGGTTGTCCGCATTTGGCTGGAAGATGACGACCCCGGCATGGCACGCACAATGGCTGCGTTGGATCGCCGCCTGCGCCGCGGCGAGCGCTCGATCCAGGCGCTCGAGGATGGCTGTCAAGCGCTCGGCCGATTCGCAAGGCTATTCCGCATCCGCGGCCGACGAGACACATCCTCGCCAGGGGCCGATGAGCAGCCCGCTGAACCCGTCGACGAGGTGATTGACATTGGCCCTCGGGACGAAGATGGTGCCCAGCCGTCCACAAGCTGACGACCGTACCGCTAAACAACAAGGCCGCTCGCTCGCGCTGGATTGTGGCTGATGGATACGGCCGCAAGCGGCACAAATGATCAGGAGAGCGTGCAATGTCAGAAGCTGGCGAGAAGACTCCGGATATCAGCTTTGACGACTTTTTAGCTGTCGATATCCGAGTCGGAACGATCGTCGAAGCGTTACCTTATCCGGAGGCCCGCAAACCGGCGTACAAGCTTCAGATCGACTTTGGAGAGGCGATCGGCGTCAAGAAGAGCTCGGCCCAAATCACGGTTCACTATACACCGGAAAGCCTGGTTGGCCGGCAGGTGGCCGCCGTCGTCAACTTCCCGCCGCGCCAAATCGGCAAGTTCATGTCGGAAGTACTGACGCTGGGGTTTTCTGACGCGAATGGTGACGTTGTCTTGTTGCAGCCGGAACGCCCCGTGCCCAATGGCGGGCGGATGCACTAGAGCCAGCTGTCAAAGCGGAATCCTGATTGTGGCTCTGAGGCCGCCCATCGCGCTTGATCCCAACGTCACGTCACCGCCATGGCTGCGCGCGATATCGCGTGTGATGGCAAGCCCAAGGCCACTATTTCCCGCGTTCTGATTGCGGGCATGATCAATCCGATAGAATGGTCGGAAGACGTTCTCTCGTTCGAGCTCGGGAACGCCGGGTCCGTTATCTTCGACTTCGATGATCACCCACTTGCGTGCTTTCGCGGCCCGCAACACGACCCTGCTGCCAAACCGGGCAGCGTTACTCACCAGATTGGTCAGGGCCCGCTTGAACGCTTGGCGCTTGAGCGGCACGACAAGTTCCCGTCGTCGGCTGCTTTGTTTGAATTCAATCGGGACTCCTAGGACACGATGCTGCTCGCAGACTTCCTCGATCAGCTGTCGCAACGGCGTCGGCGAGACTTCCTCGCCGCCGTCGCCTTTCGCGAAAGCGAGGTAGTCTTCCAGCATGTGCTGCATGTCGTTGACATCACTTTCAAGGGCACTGACCTCCGGGCCATCGCCAAGAATGGCGAGTTCGAGCTTGAACCGCGTCAGGACCGTGCGCAGATCGTGGCTGACGCCGGCCAGCATCGCCGTGCGTTGATCGACATGCTGGGTGATACGGTCGCGCATTTCCATGAACGCGACGGCGGCACGGCGAACCTCCCGCGCGCCGCGTGGCTGGAAACCCTCTGGAAACGGCCGGCCCTTGCCGAACGCGTCGGCGGCCTCGGCCAACCGCAGAATCGGCCGGATCTGGTTGCGCAGAAACAGGATTGCGACGGTCAGGAGTATGACCGATGTCACCACCATCCAAACCAGGAAAATATGCGAATTCGATGCATAGGTTTGGCTGCGTTGCGCGAGAAAGCTCAGGATCGCGTCCTTGAGTTTAATTTTGATCTCGACGTGATCCGAGTCGCCGACGGTATCGATCCAGAACGGCGTGTCCTTGACCCGAAGCCGAATTTCGTTCGACAGCGTTTTGTCCAGCAGCGAGAAGAACGGCTTCGGTTGCACCGACGGCAGATCCCCCGGCGGTAAAACCTGGACGGACAGGTTCAGGCGATCGCGCGATAGTCGTATGAGGGAGCTGTAGCTGTCGTCCTTCTCATATTCCTTGTAGATCTCGACGACGGCAGCAACGTCACGGGCGGTGGCCTCCGACAAGCGCCGCGTCACGGCCTGCCAATGGCGCTCCATGAAGACAAACGCGACCACACCCTCAAGCAGGACGATCGGCGCAATGATGATAATCAGGGTCCGTGTGTAGAGGCCTTTCGGCAAGAGATCGCCGACGAAGCGCAGTCCCTGGCGAAACAATTTGGAGTACTTGTCTTTCCACGCGCCCGACAATTGGGCGCCAAGTCCGGCGATGGAACGCCAAATGCGTCGGCCACCGGACCACAGTCGCCGAACGTGGCGCGTCTGTTGAGTATTTTCAGTGGCAACCATGACGTCATCCGCAGCGTGCCTGAGAGGAGTCTTTCGGCGCCCAGGCGAAATCGTGCTCAGTCGGTGTAAAGAATGTACCCCTTACCGCGTACGGTTTGAAGATAGACCGGATTCGACGGGTCTGCTTCGATTTTCCGTCGCAGGCGATTGATCTGCACATCAATGGCCCGCTCACTGCCGGTCGAATCATCATTCGAGAGCTCGTGTCGCGGGATCGGCGACCCAGGGCGCTGGGCAAAGAGTTTGAGGAGATCGCGTTCGCGTTCGGTCAGTTTGAGGGTTTCGTCGCCGCGTCGCAATTCGCCCCGTTCACAATGGAAGACGAGATCGCCCATTCGAATTTCTTCGCCGCCCGCACCCAATGAGGAGCCGCGCTTCAGAATATTGCGCAGCCTCAAAAGCAATTCACGCGGCTCAAAAGGCTTGGGCAGATAGTCATCGACACCGGCTTCCAGGCCTTTGATGCGAGCATCTGCATCTGACTGGGCCGTCAGCATGCAAATCGGTATATCGGATTCCGCCTTCAGACTGCTGGCCAACTCCAGACCGTTTTCGCCCGGCATCATGACGTCCAGCACGATAACGTCGAATGCCAGCCCCTTCATAGCCGCGCGGGCGGCGGCGGCATCCGCCGCTGGCGTCACCCGGAAGCCGCTGCTGACGAGGTAGCGTGTCAAGAGATCTCGAATTCGCTGATCATCGTCGACCACCAGGGCGTGGGGAGCATTGTCGGGCAGTGACGCGCGGCTGGCATTCTGCTCAGGAGCTTGCATGGGCCATCCTAACTCTCTGTGCCGTCCCGCAAACGGCTCTGGAC
>JBPCWB010000699.1:0-3591 GCA_051009955.1 Hyphomicrobiaceae bacterium
TGATTGACGACAGATCCACCGTCGTGAGGCCGAGGGTATCTGAAAGAGATTGAAACCAGGCGGCCTGCTGCAGATCAACTTCATACGGCACCGGGCGAGCGAGACCCGTTACGTTTTTGACGCCGCGAGTCAACCAGTCCTCGTTCTTGAGGATTGCAACGATGATTTCTGAGATGCCCAGTGTTGCGATCGCCAGGTAATCCGAGCGCAAACCCAACGCAATCTTGCCGACGACCCAGGCTGCGACTGCTGCAAACACCCCGCCGACCACCCAGGACAGAAGGATTGGCAGGCCCAGCCCGCCGAGGAAGCCCGTCTTCGCCGAGTCAGTCGATTCGATCGCCTCAACGGCCGAATCAAACACTGCGCGGGCTGCAAGGAATCCAGCAACAACGATCACTGCGATCAATACGCCGCGAAAGGCAAAGCGATATCGCGAAACGAGCCAGATGATGATAATGGTCACGACCGCGATCGCGCCGGCGCCCAGAATTCCGCTGCCGCCAGCCGTCCAGGCAGCCGCGACCGGCTCAGTCGACACGAGCACCCCGGCCAGGCCACCAAGCGCGGCAAAGCCCATGACGCCGACGTTGAATAGACCCGCATAGCCCCATTGGATGTTGACGCCCAATGCCATGATCGCCGAAATCAAGCACAAATTGACGATCCCAAGCGCCACTGACCAGCTCTGCATCAAGCCAACGAGCGCCAGCATGATTGCCATCGCGGCGAATGCAATGACCTTTCGATTGGCCTCAATCATAACGCCTTGCCTCGAAAGATGCCGGTCGGTCGAAGCAGGAGCACAAGCACCAAGATGGCGAACGACACAGCAAACTTGTAATCCGTCGACAGCAACTGAACGAGCCCGTCCGGCTCCCAGTTTGCCGGCACGAGATAGGCGATGAATTTGCGGTAGGCGAACGTGACCGAAATCTCAGAGAATGCGACAACAAAGCCGCCGGCAATGGCCCCCAATGGATTGCCCAGACCACCCACAATCGCGGCTGCGAATATCGGGAGCAGCAGTTGCAAATAGGTAAATGGCTTGTAGCTCTTGTCCAGGCCGTAGAGTGCACCTGCGATGGTGGCAACGGTGCCGGTGAGAATCCAGGCGATCATGACGACGCGATCCGGGTTAATGCCCGACAGCAATGCGAGGTCTTCGTTGTCGGAGTAGGCTCGCATAGACTTTCCGGCGCGCGTCTTGTTCAAGAACCAGAACAGCGCTGCAACCAGTACTACGGTCACAACAACCGTGATGGCTTGTGATGTCTTGATCGCCAGGCCTTCCGACAAACCTGCTGCACGCTTGAATTCCCGCGCATTGATGATGAAGCGGGCGCCATCGCTGACGACTCGATCGTCAGGACCAATGCCAAAACGGATGAGTCCGTTCATGAAGAACATCACGCCGATGGAGGCGATAAGTAGAATGACCGGCTTTGACTTCTGGCGACGGTAGAACCGGTAGACCCAGCGGTCCACCAAAAGGCAAAACAGCGCCGTTGCAGCAATACCAATTGGCAACGCCAGCAATACAGTCGGCAAAGGAGCTATGGAAACGCCCTGGGCCTGTAGCCACCACATCACCAGGAGGCACACCATCGTACCAAACGACATCACCTCGCCGTGCGCAAAATTTGAAAACCGCAGGATGCCGTAGACGAGAGTGACGCCGAGTGCACCGAGCGCAAGCTGACAGCCGTATGTTACCCCCGGAACGAAGAGAAAATTCAGGAGCAACACAATTGCATTGGTAACGTCTGGCAATGAAGCAGCTCCCCCCATTGAACCCTAACCGCCGAGGAATGACCTGCGGACTTCGGGGTTGGACAACAGCGCCTGTCCCGTGTCGGTGAACCGGTTGCGTCCCTGCACCAGCACAAAACCCTTGTCAGCAATGTTTAGAGCCTGCCTCGCGTTCTGCTCCACGATCAGGATCGCTATCCCGGTCTTTGCGATTTCGACGATGCGGTCAAAGAGGTCATCCATTACGATCGGTGAGACACCCGCCGTCGGTTCGTCCAGCATCAAGACGCGCGGTTTCGTCATGAGTGCCCGGCCAACCACGACCTGCTGGCGCTGACCGCCGGACAGCTCACCCGCACTTTGCGATCGCTTTTCCGCTAGAACGGGGAACAGATCGAAAACCTGGGCCATTGTGTCCGATATATCATCCCTGCGGATGAACGCACCCATCTCAAGGTTTTCTTCGACCGTCATCGATGTGAACACATTCGATGTTTGCGGCACAAATCCCATTCCCATCGGCACACGAGCCTGCGGTGTCAAACGCGTTATGTCTTCACCGTCCAACAACACGCGACCTTCGCGCAGCATTAGCATGCCGAACATGGCCTTCATCGCGGTGGATTTACCCGCCCCGTTCGGACCCACGACAACGGCAATCTCGCCCATGCTTACCGCAATGGTGCAACGGTGCAGAATATCCGCACCGCCGTACCCGCAGGTCATCGCTTCGCCGACCAGAAAACTCATGAAGATGCTCCAGCGGCAGGGGCGGTGTTGGCTTGCCTGTCGGCAGTCGCGTTTCTCATGCCTGTTCCAAGATAGGCCTCGATTACGTCTTCATTGGCTTTGACGTCCGCTGCGCTGCCCTGCGCCAGTATCTCACCATGCGCCATGACGATTACCGGATCACACAACCGGTCTATGAAATCCATGTCGTGTTCGATCATGCAGAACGTATAACCGTGCTCCTGATTGAGCCGCAGTATTGCATCGCCGATGGTGTTCAGGAGTGTGCGATTGACGCCGGCGCCGACTTCATCAAGGAACACGATCTTCGCCTCGACCATCATCGTGCGACCGAGTTCCAGAAGCTTCTTTTGGCCGCCCGACAGATTGCCGGCAATCTCGTCGGCGACGTGCGATATTTCGAGGAATTCGATGACATCGTCCGCTTTCGCGCGGATTGCTTGTTCCTGCGCGCGAACTTTCGACGGTCGCAACCAAGTCTCCAACAGGCTCTCGCCGGCTTGATGGCCTGGCACCATCATCAAGTTCTCGCGGACAGTCAGTGTCGAGAACTCGTGTGCTATCTGGAAGGTACGCAGCAAGCCCTTGGCAAACAACTCATGCGGTTTGAGGCCGGTAATGTCAGTCCCATCGAGATAAACTCTGCCCGAGGTGGGCGAGTAAAGCCCCGTAATGGCGTTGAACAGGGTGGTCTTGCCGGCACCATTGGGCCCAATCAAGCCGGTAATGGTTCCCTGTTCGACTGAGAACGATACGCCATTGACAGCACGTATTCCGCCGAAATGCATCTGAAGGTCTTCAATGCGGATCATATTCGATGCCAAATCAACTCAAGGCGGTGAGGGCCGAAACTCAATAAGAAAACAGCCAGGATTTCCATCCGAGCTGTTTTCAGTTCCTGCGTCAGTGGTACTTCACCGTCGTGATCTTGCCGCCCTTGATCTCAATCTCACGGTAATTGCCAGCGCTTTCACCACCGCCGACCAGCTCCACCGCGGACGCGCCAACATAGTCAATGTCTCCGCCCCCCTTGAGAATCTTGATGGCCTTTGCCAGTTCGCCCGGATAGATCTTTTGCCCCGGAGCGTT
>JBPCWB010000700.1:0-4567 GCA_051009955.1 Hyphomicrobiaceae bacterium
GGCATACCGTTGCGGGTGAACACGTCATGATAGTTGAGCGAGGTGGCACCGACCTTGACGACGACATCCTCGGCGCCGGGCTTGGGATCAGCGAATCCAGTATCGATGGTGATCGAGCCTGGTCCGCCGTGTTCCGTGATGACTGCTGCTTTCAATGTGTCCTCCAACTATTGGCCGCCAAGGCGCGCGTGCGCCAGCAGCTTATCATCCGCCGGATCGGCGTTGCTCGTCCGGTAACGCATCCCAGAGTTCGCGTCCGCGCCGCGTCAATCCGTTGCGATCGATTTTGCCGGGGCCGGCCAATGGCAAGGAATCGAGAAACTGCACCATACGCGGATGCTGGTAGGCCGGCGCATTGCGCAAAGCATGTTGCTTGACGTCGGTTTCGCTCAAATCGGCTCTGGGATCGGCGACAACGAATGCGATAGGCTTCTCGCCCTTGATATCGTCCGGCACTGGCACGACGCAGGCCTCGCTCACGGCTGGGTGGGAAACCAGAACGGCTTCCACCTCGCCGGGGAAGATATTTTCGCCGCCGCACACGAACATGTCATCGGAGCGACCGACAAAATAGTAGGCTCCTTCAGATTCGCGCCGAAACACGTCTCCTGAATTGTACCACCCGTCCGGCGACAGCACTTCTCCCGTCTTTTCCGGCAAATTGAGGTAACCCGTCATGGTCGCCGGTGTGCGATGCACCAAGACGCCTTGGTCGCTCTCATTTCCTGCATCATCAATCAATCTGACATCGACTTCATCCGCCTGATATCCGACGGAAAGATCCGGCACGATCTTTCCGGGCCTGGCGCCAAAGACGATCGGTCCTGCTTCCGTCGTGCCGTAGCCGTTCATGACACTGGCGCCCCGAAACGTCTGTTTGACCTGTGCCCAGAGTTTGGGCGAGATCGGCGCCGATCCCATCCGGACGATCCGCACGGAATTGACGTCGGTTTTCGAGACAATGTCTGGACGAGCAAAGCACATCGCCAGCATGGTCGGGACCGAGGTAATCCAGGTGCAGCCGAACCGCTCGATTGCCGCGAGATATTGGGCTGCGTCAAACTCCGGCAGCAATACCTCTTGAGCTGAGACCGCGAGCGAGAACAGCGACACACACAATGCGTTCATATGATAGAGCGGTGCGGCGACCAACAGCCGATGATCCTCGAACGGCCCACCGACCAGTCGCTTGCGCAGGGCCCACAAGTGCCCTTTGTGAGTCAGAGGCACACCCTTCGGGCGACCGGTTGAGCCGGAAGTGTACAGTACCATCGCGACGTCGGAGTCTTCAGGCTGAAAGACCTCGAACGGGCCCGGATCGAGCAACGCGCCAAATCCGTTCGGACCGTCATCATCAAATGAAGCAATGGGCAGTTGCGTGTCGAGGAGGCTGCGGCGGGGATCGTCGCAGAGGACCAACTTCACGGCGGCATCTTCAAGAACGAATGCGATGACCTCGCGGGTGAACTTGTAGCTGAACGGTACGGCGACGAGACCGGCCCGCAGGGTGCCGAGATAGGCGATCAGGAATTCGGCCCGGTTGGCGGATAGGATCGCAACGGCATCGCCACGGTTCAAGCCGCGCCTGAGCAGGCCACGTGCACAGGCATTGGCGGCCTCATGGATCTCACGATGTGTGAAGTGGCGCGGCTGCTCCCAATCACGGCAATCGATCAGGGCCACCCGCTCGCCATCACGGCTCGCATCGTAAAGAAAACCTAGATTGCGCGTTTCGATCATGATGGCAGGGCATCTCGGCGATGAAGCGAGGGCATGCGGGCGCGTTCGCTGAGCGTCGCGTCTTGAGGATGCGCTCACCGTATCACCCGGCCAAGGGATGTAAACCGCCTTTGATCAGGTCGACGATGCTTCAAGCGAGTTTGCGGCCGAGGAGTACAATTTCGCTGTCTTGCCAGGCAACTTTGCCGCGTTCACGGAACCCCAGTCGCTCATAAAACTGAACATTACGCATGCCGGCACCGGTCACGACATGCATACCATTGACACCGTGCTTCCGCGCGTGGCGGGCAAACCGATCGATCAGTTGTCCACCAACACCTTGGCTGCGGTAGGGGGCGGCGACATTAATATGCAGATGCGCAGGATATGCCGCTGTCAACTCCGCAAAGGCATCAAAGTATCCGATTTCGGCGAACTCCGCGCGTTGCGCCGGATCAGCCAGACTGCCAACCAGATAGCCGCAGACCTGACCATCGGCGCCGTCGCATGCCAAGAATGCATGGTCCGGTTCCTCGGCGAGATAGCGGCCAAGCCAGCGCCAATGGAAGGCCCGGCGCGCGGCATCACTGTCATACGACTGGGTGTTGCTGGCCTCATAGAAGATCGCGTCGATCGCCTCTCCGCATCGAAGTCTTGCTTGGATTTCGAGATATGGTGCCACGACGATCACGGGCGTGGTCTTTCCAGCGTCGGCGGGCGGGTTCGCATGGCTGCGCTTGAGGCATCGTCAAGCACCGATCGATTTGCTTTACTACGTCGTGTCATCCGAATGCACCCGTCGCGTGAAGCGAGCCACACCATGTTTGCCAAACGATATCAGGCCCACCTTCTTGTTGTCGACGTCCAGGAGCGGCTGGTGCCTGCCATCCATGACGTTGAGGCGGTCGTCGCCAATATCGCGCGCCTGGTCCGCTACGCGACTATCCTCGGCGTACCGGTGACCTATACGGAGCATATGCCGGAGCGCATCGGCCACCTGGTCTCGCCGTTGCGAAATGCGGGACCCGGCGACGGTGTCGTCCTGCAAAAGTCTGCGTTTTCATCCTGGCAGGAGCCAACGATCGCCGCCCGTTTGCAGTCACAGCGACAGCTTGGAGCAACGCAGATCGTGATTTGTGGGATGGAGACCCACGTCTGTGTCCTTCAGACGTCGCTCGATTTGCTTGCGCAAAACTTTGAGGTATTGGTAGTCGCAGATGCTGTCGGTTCACGCACCGATCAAAACCGCAATCTCGCGATAGGTCGCCTCGAACGCGCCGGTGCCGCCATTGTGAGCCACGAAATGATCGCTTTCGAATGGCTGGAGCGCGGCGACGCGCCAGAGTTCAAAGATATCCTTCCGCTGCTTAAGTAGGTGGGAGCCGGGAGAGACGACGATCTAAGGATCAGCCAGGAGCATTGACGATATGCAGGACACGGCCGCAGACGCCAAAACGTCAAAAAACAGTTTTCAGTGGGATGACCCGTTTCTACTCGAGGATCAGCTGACCGAGGAAGAACGGATGATCCGGGACACGGCGCACGAATACTGCCAGTCCAAGCTGATGCCTCGCGTCATCGATGCTTATCTCGACGAACGCACGGATCGCGAGATCTTCAATGAAATGGGTGAGTTGGGGCTGCTTGGCCTGACCATCCCGGAAGAGTATGGCTGCGCCGGTGCCGGCTACGTCGCCTATGGTCTTGTCGCGCGCGAGGTCGAGCGTGTCGATTCCGGCTACCGTTCGATGAACTCGGTACAGTCGTCGCTGGTGATGTACCCGATCTACACCTACGGTTCGGAAGAGCAGCGCCAGAAGTATCTTCCCAAGCTGGCAACGGGCGAATGGGTCGGATGCTTTGGTTTGACGGAACCGGATGCCGGCTCTGACCCTGGAGGTATGAAGACGAGGGCCGAGAAGGTGTCCGATGGCTATCGCCTGAATGGCACGAAGATGTGGATCTCGAACGCGCCGATCGCGGACATCTTTGTCGTTTGGGCCAAGTCCGAAGCTCACGATGGCAAAATCCGTGGATTTGTCCTTGAGAAGGGTATGGCGGGTCTATCCGCACCCAAGATCGGCGGCAAGCTGAGCCTCAGAGCCTCCATCACGGGCGAAATCGTGATGGAGGACGTGGTCGTCTCGGAGGACCATCTGCTGCCCAATGTCTCGGGGCTTCGTGGGCCATTCGGTTGTCTCAACCGCGCCCGGTTTGGCATTTCCTGGGGGGCGATGGGCGCCGCCGAGGACTGCTGGCATCGCGCACGGCAATATACACTCGACCGCAAGCAATTTGGTCGCCCGTTGGCGCAGACCCAGCTGGTTCAGAAGAAACTTGCCGATATGCAGACGGAAATCAGTATCGGGCTGCAGGCATCGTTACGCGTTGGCCGCCTCATGGACGAGCATCGCGAAGCGCCCGAAATGATCTCAATCGTGAAACGCAACAATTGCGGCAAGGCCCTCGACGTGGCCCGCCACGCACGCGATATGCACGGCGGTAACGGCATTCAGGCCGAGTATCATGTTATGCGCCACCTGACGAACCTCGAAACGGTCAACACCTACGAAGGCACACATGATGTGCACGCTCTCATTCTCGGGCGCGCGCAAACCGGACTGCAGGCATTCTTCTAGGTCGACGATCGCCATCGCCAGAAGGTGTCGGGGGTTGACGTGCACGATCCACGAACAATTGCAGCCTACGATGCCCATGTCGCTGCCTATGCCGACCTGGCACAGGGCGATGACGCACATCCGACGCTCACGAGCTTTATGAGTCGCTGTGCACCGAATGCCTACGTGCTTGATCTTGGCTGTGGTCCGGGCCGCTCCGCAGCCGCTAT
>JBPCWB010000701.1:0-14333 GCA_051009955.1 Hyphomicrobiaceae bacterium
CCGCTGGTGAACTTGCCGTTTGCGTCGGTTTGTAATAGCAAGAGAGCTACTACGCCGCGGCTTCGCCCTGCATTGCGCGCCGGCAACATATCGATCAACACTATAAGAAGGGACTTGGCGATGAACGTGCGCGACACGTCGGCGAGAGCCGGTCAATTGACCCTCAATGGCAAGGAAGCCCAGATGCCCGTCCGGTCGGGTACGATTGGCCCCGACGTCGTTGATATTACCCGACTTTACCGTGAAACGGGCTGCTTCACTTACGATCCAGGCTTTACATCGACGGCCAACTGCGTTTCCAAAATTACATACATTGATGGCGACGAAGGCGTTTTGCTGTATCGCGGCTATCCGATCGACGAGTTATCGCAAAAATCCAACTTCCTCGAGATCTGCTATCTGCTGTTGCACGGTGAACTGCCGAACAAGGCAGAGTATGAGGAGTTCGAAAACACCATCACGAACCACACGATGGTGCACGAACAGATGACTCGTTTTTTCACGGGTTTCCGACGTGACGCGCACCCTATGGCGATCATGGTTGGCACCGTAGGGGCACTGTCCGCTTTCTATCACGACTCGACTGATATCGATGATCAGACCCAGCGCATGATCGCGTCACACCGGATGATCGCGAAGATGCCGACCATTGCGGCTATGGCGTACAAGTATTCGGTCGGTCAGCCATTCATCTACCCGCGCAATGATCTCGATTATGCATCGAATTTTCTGCAAATGTGCTTTGCGGTTCCGTGCGAACCTTACCGGATCGATCCGGTGCTATCGCGCGCGCTTGACCGGATCTTCATCTTGCACGCCGATCACGAGCAGAACGCATCCACGTCAACGGTGCGCCTTGCCGGCTCGTCCGGTGCCAATCCGTTCGCATGCATTGCAGCCGGCATAGCGTGTTTGTGGGGACCGGCACACGGCGGCGCAAACGAGGCCGCTCTCAACATGCTTGAGGAAATTGGATCCACGAACCGTATTCCCGAGTTTGTCGCCAGGGCGAAGGACAAGGATGATCCGTTCCGATTGATGGGCTTCGGCCACCGCGTCTACAAGAACTACGATCCCCGCGCCAAGGTAATGCAGCAGACCTGCCATGAAGTCCTGGATTTGATGGGCATCAAGGACGAGCCATTGCTGCAGGTCGCCATGGAACTCGAGCGGATCGCGCTGGAGGACGAGTACTTCGTCGAAAAGCGCTTGTATCCGAACATTGACTTCTATTCCGGCATCACGCTGCGCGCGATGGGCTTCCCGGTCTCGATGTTCACGGTGCTCTTTGCCGTGGCCCGGACTGTTGGCTGGATCGCGCAGTGGAAGGAAATGATCGAGGATCCCGAACAGCGCATCGGACGCCCGCGTCAGCTCTACATCGGCGAGGGACAGCGCCCGTTCGTACCGCTCGACCAGCGCGCATAGCAACGCCCCATTTGGATTGCGTCAGGATTGAAGCCGAGGGCGGTCGGACTGGTGTCTGCCGCCCATACTATGTTCGAGCACCAAGCGTGCTGCACGCTCGCTCGGGGCTCCAGACTCCAGCGTCAATTGACTGCGGCCCCATGACGGCGACATCAGAAATCGGGAAGATCGATCGAAAGCGGCGCTCGGCCATGCGCTCTCCCCCGACGCCGACGAACTAAATCTGGGCGTCGGGGGCGGGCCGCAATGCATCCATGAGCTTGTCGCCAAGTGCGTCGCCCGAGTGCTCACCGGCCACCAGGGCAATCGTGAGGTTCCTCATGCGGACTGCACCACCAGGAAGAGACCGTTGTCATTGGCGTATCTCACCTGTCGCTCGAGCTGATCGGCTTTTGTCGGGCGGGCGATGACAATCCCGCGCAGGCGCGCCTGATTGACGGCCGTCAATGCGTCGTCGTCCAACAGATCCTCATTCATCACGACGAGGACACCGCGCCGGCGGCGATTTTTGCGATCGCTCCACTGACGGACTGTTAGCGAGCGTTGCGCCAATTGATCGACAGGCTCGCCCACACCAATCGCCAGAACATTTTCGCGACTAACGATGGCCGCCTGCTGCGAGGCGAATTGCGCCAGTGCGTGAATTGTGGCCAAGCCTTTGCGCACATCTCTCAGAATTGGTCCCTTCGGCCGGGTACGACTCAGGAGTGCAATCGGTGTTGAGTGAGATGCCAATGCTTCCGGCTGTCCGCGGCGTGGCGGCTGGCTTGGCAGTCCGATGATCGCAACGCCGTGCTGTTCGGCCACTTCAAGCGTCGACGTGCGCTCCGCAATCACACTGCGTCCCGCCTCGACAGCAATGGCCGCGAGGCCCGCGGTTGTACATTCGCCGACTGTCGTCGCGCCAACGGTTGGCAGATCAATGCGCAAATCCTGCCCAGGTTTCGACGCCTTCACCAACACGCCACGGCGCGCGCCGTTCGTCGTGCCGGGCAACCGCTGCAGGAGACCGTCTGTTCCTTCTGCTGCCTCGACAGCCAGCACCTGCCCGTCGCGCACAACGACCGCCTGCCCCACATCCAGAGGCCCGAGAGTGGCAACGAGAGACAATCCAATGCGGGCATCGGCCAGTGCGTGATCGATGGCAGCTTGCGATGTAAGGTGGCCCTCAGCTGCAAGCAAGCCAGGCGCAACGTCGGGAATTCCGACGATCTCGAACCCCTGCTCTTCAAAGAACCGGATAACCTTGCGCAGGACGGAATCGTCACCACCACGCATCAGCCTGATAATGCGCGGAAGGTGGCGAAAGAATCCCAAATCGGTGCGCAGACCAAAGAGGTCGGGTCGGGCGAGATGGCCGGCTATCACCAGTTCCTCGCAGCCTCGCGCCCGCAAGCGTGAAATGATCTTGCCAAGTTGCCCCAAGCCGACACGGTCGTGCGAATAGCGTTCCACCGCGCTGTCCGCGACGCCGTCCAACGCAATGATGTGCGGGTCCCGCCCGGTGCGCTGGATGGCGTCTGCTATGTCAATTGGCAGCTGCCCGCCGCCCGCCAGAATGCCAGTCGGCTTGGAATTCAAACGCTCATGCTTGCGCGTCTCAGAAATCATGTCCGTCGCGGGGCGTGCACAACGAGCGCTTACCGCCTTCACGAATAAATTCCAATATCTCTTGTACGATTGGATGCTCATTGAAGCCGTCGTCGACATCGTCCAGACGCTCCTTCAATGTGCCTTCGTTCGCGAACAGCAGGCGGTAGGCGCGCCTAAGATCATGGATATCTTCACGTGCAAATCCGCGCCGCGTCAGCCCGACGATATTGAGGCCTGAGAGATAGGCCCGGTTGCCCATCGCCACACCATACGGAATCAGATCGTTCTCCAGTCCTGACATGCCGCCGACGAACGAATGTGCACCGACGCGGGCGAACTGGATGACGGCGGCTCCGCCACCGATGATCGCGAAGTCACCAACGGTGCAATGGCCGGCCAGCATGACGTTGTTCGAGAAAATAACGTTGCTGCCAACATGGCAGTCGTGACCGACATGCGAGTTCGCGAGAAACGCGCAGCCGTCACCTATCACCGTCGTCATCCCCCCGCCGTCCGTTCCGGGGTTCATCGTCACACCTTCGCGAATGATGCACTTGGCACCGACCTTCAGCGTCGAAGCCTCACCGCGATACTTGAGATCCTGCGGTTGATGTCCAATCGAGGCGAAGGGATATATCTTGGTCTCCGCGCCAATTGTCGTGAAACCCGAAACAGCGACATGCGAGACCAGCTCGCAGCCGTCGCCGAGTTCGACATCCGCGTCGATGACACAATAGGGCCCGATGCGACACCCCTCGGCAACCCTGGCGCCCTCAGCGACAATGGCTGTCGGGTGAATCCCAGCCTCAGCCATGAAGGTGCGCCGTCTCTTCGCTGTCGACGATCATTGCACTGATTTCCGCCTCTGCGACGGTCTTGCCGTCGACCTTTGCCTCGCCCATGAACCGCCAGGCGCGCCCTCTGCTTCTAATCTTCTTTACATGAAAGAACAGCTGGTCGCCCGGCACAACCGGCTTGCGGAATTTAGCACGATCGATCCCCATAAAATACACGAGGTGCGGCGTGTAGCTCTCGCCAAGATTATGCACGCAGAGTGCGCCGGCCGTTTGTGCCAGGCCTTCAATGATTAGGACGCCAGGCATGACGGGGAAATCTGGAAAATGCCCTTGGAAGAACGGCTCGTTGATGGTCACGTTCTTGACGCCAATTGCTGATTCATCGCGATCCATGTTGTACATGCGGTCGACGAGGAGGAAAGGATAGCGATGCGGGAGCAGCTTCATAAGACGCGCGACATCCGCCGTTGCCAGTTCCTGCTGAGGTTGCTGGGCATCGTTCATTCTCGTTTCTCTCCGTACCTCTCACGGGTTCACTGGCCGAGACATCCCCACGGCCGTGCGGCCGCATCAGACCCACTATGCACCGCTGCTACTGCTTGTCTCGCTTGTTAGCAAGGCGCGCAAGTATAGCCAACTCCTTCGCCCACTGCGTCAGAGGCCGTGCCGGCGTACCGCCAACCCGCGCACCTGGCGGGACATCTTTCTTGGGATGAGATGCGCCAGCGATTTGGGCACCCGTCCCCACTTTGATGTGCCCTGTTGTACCGGACTGACCACCCATGACGACGAAATCACCGAGTTCTGTCGAACCTGATATGCCCGTCTGACTGACAATCACGCAGTGTCGGCCCATCACAACGTTGTGCCCGATCTGCACGAGATTATCAATTTTCGTGCCTTCTCCGATGATTGTATCCTTAAGAGCTCCGCGATCGATAGTTGTATTGGCACCGATTTCGACGGCATTCTGGACGATCACACGACCGATTTGCGGTACTTTGTAGTGACCATCGGCGCCCATCGAAAATCCAAATCCATCCTGGCCGATACGCACGCCGGTGTGGATGATGACGTCGTCACCCACGAGACAATGACACAACGTGCTGTTTGGCCCGACAAAACAGCGTCGTCCGACGTAGGTGCGATATCCAATGACGGTGCCTGCTGCAATCACACTGCCCGAGCCAATGTGTGCCTCGGCCCCGATCACCGCGCCAGGCTCAACGCGCACATCCTCTTCGAGGACAGCGGAGGGATGAACGTTCTGACCAACTTCCTGACCGTTCGCGATCTGCGGTTGCAAGGCATCCGGATAGAACAGACGCAACGCCTTGGCAAAACAGCGATATGGATCTTTGACAATCAGCCCCTGAACACCGGGCGGCAGCTGGTCGGCAAATTCCTGACGAACAATGCATGCCGACGCCTTGGTTGAGCCCAGAAACATTACGTACTTGCGGTTATCAAGAAAAGTGATGTCGCCTGCCTGTGCGAGGTCCAGGGGACGGACGTCGGCAATGGCGCGGTCATCGGCACCCGCCCATGTCGCCTGGATACGATCGGCAACTTCGCTCAGCTGGAAGGGACCCGCACGTTCAAAGAAACCAGGGTGTTCCATGTCCGTGACGCCCTCCGTCAATCGATCGTCGGCCAATACTCAATTTGAGAAAATATCTATAATCCACCGCAAGGCGTAGTTGCCAGTCGAGGCAATGCCTATCTGGAATTGTGCTGGCTGGCTACCGCTATCCCATAGAACCCGGGGGCGTAATGCCATGCCGCATTACGCCGCCCCAACAGAGATCCTGGGAATCTGGCGACGGAAGATCAGAATTTGGTCGCTGCGCCGAAGCGGAAAGCCTGCTCTTCGTCGAACTCTTCGCTGAGCAGAACATGCGCATAATCAACGCGCAACGGTCCGAGTGGTGAGTTCCAAAGAATGCTGGCACCAACAGACGCCCGGACGGATGCCTCGTCAGCCAGATTTGCGACCACATCCGTACCGTCGCCGGCACCGAACAGCGAACCGGCATCCGCGAATACCGCGCCGCTCATGCCGAGTGTCTCAGACAGATAAGGCAACGGGAACCGCACCTCGGCCGTCGCCGCCCAAAACGTCTTGCCGCCAAGGGCATCATCGGTGGTCAAATCCCGCGGGCCGAAGCCGGATCGGTCGAAGCCGCGAATGGTCTCACCGCCTTTGTAAAAGAGATCGAGCAGACGAACATCTTCACCGCCCCAGCCCTCAATGTGTCCGCCGATCACGCGGCCAACGAGCGTGATCTTATTGAACAACGGATAGTATGCCCGGCCTTCGCCTGAGACTCTGACGTATTGGACGTCACCGCCGACACCCGCAAAATCTGTACCCACCTGGAAGTAGAGGCCACGATTGGGGTTCCTGGGGTGGTTGCGCGTGTCATATCGCACCGATGTGCCAATCAACGATGTAATCTGCGTACCTTCGGCTTCCAGGACCGCGATCGATGCGGTGTCTTCGACGTCGAACACCTCGTCCCGGGTTAGGCTATAGCGCGTCGTGATCCAGATGTCCTCTGTGAGGGGAAACCCGATCCGTATGTTGCCACCGCTCTTGCGGCTCTTGAAGGAGGACTCGTCAGTAAGATCGACTTCCTTGTGGAAGAGATCAAATCCGGCGGACAGGTTCTTGTCCAGAAAGCGCGGCTCGGTGAAGCTCAGATCAACCTGCGCGCGGCTGAGTGATCCGCTGAACTTCAGTCGCAGAAACTGACCATTGCCCAGCAAGTTGCGCTCGGTGATCGAAACATCACCGATAATCCCCTCGGCCGTCGAGTAACCGCCACCAAAGGCCAGCTCACCTGTCGACTGCTCCTCAATGACGAAATCGATGATGACCCGGTCACGAGACGAACCCGGCCGGCGTCGCACACTGACCTTTTTGAAGAAGCCCAGGGCTTTCAATCGGCTCTTGGCTCGATCGACGAGAAGCGGATTATAGGCATCACCTTCGACCAGTCGGATTTCGCGACGGATCACGTAGTCCTTCGTGCGGCCATTGCCGATAACGTTGATACGCTCGATATAAATGCGGGCGCCTTCGTCGATGATATACGTAATACTGATCGTCTGCGTCGCAGAATCCCGATCGGCACGCGGACGAACCCGCGCAAAAGCAAAGCCCTGCTCAGCGATCGTCAGTGTCAATCGCTCAACGGTCTTGTCAATTTTCGATGCATTATAGGTCGTGCCAGACAGCGTGAGGATTCGGCCATCGAGCGTACCCGGCTCAAGCTCGGGCAGCGCATTTTCAATACGCACATCACCAAACGTGTAGAGCGCGCCTTCCTCGACCGTAAATGTGAGGTAGAAACCGGTCCCGTCGCGATCAAGTTCGGCGTTGGCCGAAATCACCCGCACGTCGGCATAGCCATTCTTGAGGTAGTACTGCCGCAGCAATTCGCGATCCAACCGCAGGCGTTCCGGATCATAGATCCCACCATTGGTAAAATAATCCAACCAACTGGCCTGCGTCGTCGTGATGATGTCTCGCAACTGGGAGTCACTGAATGCGTTATTCCCAATGAAGTTGATGCTCTGAACCTTGGTCGCGACGCCTTCGCGGATTTCGAAGACCAGATTGACTCGTTTGTCACCGATCTCGATGATTTGCGGCTCCACGGTCGCGGCAAACCGGCCTTGGCGCCGATAGACGTTCAATATCCGTTGAGCATCGGCAATTGCACGGGCTCGCGTATAGACCGACCGGGATTTGAGGCGAACCTCTGTCTGCAAGGTCTTGGTATCAACCTCGCTGTTGCCCTCGAAGGCAACCTTGTTGATGACTGGGTTCTCGTCGACCGAAACGACAACGGTAGTCACGTTGAGGTAGATGTTGACGTCTGCGAACAGGCCGGTCGCAAACAATGCTCGAAGCGAGGAGTTGACACGGGCGTCGTCATAACGATCGCCCTCTGCAAAATCCAGATAGGACCGCACCGTCGCCGGCTCGACTCGACGGTTTCCCTCCACCCGGATTGCCCGAATAACGGTCTGAGCTTGCGCCGTGTCTTCAATGCCGACGGCGCCCTTCAGCACCGGCGATGTCAAAAACGCAAACGCCATCGCTACCACGACGCCTGCGCGTGCTACCCATTGGAAAAGTGCTAGAGGCATCCCTGCGCTCGCCCTTCTCTGCCGACCCCCAAAACCACGCGCAAACACCTCGGCTCGAGTCTGTGCGCCAGATCTCCGATCCCCGTCCACTGTTAGCGCGTTGTGGACGCACTACCCCCGGAAGATCTGATCACTCGGTTTTAACGATTCAGCATGGGCATTGGAAGTGGCAAGAATGCTTCACTCGGACTGATTCTCGATGGCCTGATCAGCGAACCAGCTCTTCACAACGACACGATCGTTCCAAGTTGCAAATAACATCAGCGCGACAACAAGAGCCAGACCAACCTTGAAACCAAATTCCTGCGTCCTCTCGCTCAACGGGCGACCGCGAATGGCTTCAACCAGATAGAACAAAAGGTGACCACCATCGAGCAATGGGATCGGAAACAAATTGATCAAACCAATGCTTACTGAAATGAAGGCAATGAACTGGACGACGTATTCCGGCCCGAGCTGCGCGACCTTGCCTGACGCATCCGCAATTCGGATGATCCCGCCGACCTGATCTGCTTGCTGGCGCTGCGAAATGATATCACCGATGTAAGACAGCGTTTGGGTGATGATGCCCCAGGTTCGGTCCACACCCAGGCCGACAGCCTCCACTGGACCGACGGTCTGGTGTGTCAGCGTGCTGCTGTCGCGGGAGGCTTGAATACCGATGATTGGCCGTTGGTGTTTGCCGGCAATTCGGTCGACACTTTCTCGCAATACCGGCGTTACGCTGAGCGGAACCAAAGCTCCGTCGCGTTCAACGACAAACTTCATCTTCCGGCCAGGACTCGTCGCAACCATCTGCTGCAATTGGCCAAAATCGTCGATCGCTCGATCGTTGATCGATCGAACGAGGTCGCCGGCCTTGAACCCGGCACTCGCGGCCGGCGTACCAGCAACGACGGTGCTGACTCGTGGCTCGAGTTTGATTTGTCCGAACGCCATGAACATGCCGGCAAAAATGACGATCGCCAGAAGGAAATTAGCGATTGGTCCGGCCGCGACGACCGACGCCCGCTGCCAAATCGGCTTGAGATGAAATGAGCCGGAGCGTTCTTCCTCGGACAAGTCACTGAGCGCCGACTCTGACGGCACGCTTGCCGCGTTCTCGTCATCCATGAATTTGACGTAGCCGCCGAGTGGAATCCACGCCACGCGCCAGCGGGTCCCGTGCCGGTCATTGAACCCATAAATTTCTCGCCCAAACCCAATGGAGAAGGCAGAAACCTTGACGCCGCACCAGCGTGCAACCAGAAAATGGCCGAGTTCATGAATGAACACGACAACCGTCAGCACGAAAAGAAACGCGAGAAGGAAAAACAGAGCGCCACCCAAACTATCTATCAACCCGACGAGCATGCTCATCTTAGCGTCAATCCTTCTATAAACCGTTAGATTTCGAATGTTTCAGTGGCGACCGCGGCCGCCATGTCAGCCGGCAATCACGTTTCGTGCCAATTCCCGGGTTTCGCGGTCAACCTCCAGGATATCGTCAATCGAACTGGCTTCTCCAAGTATGCCCCTGCTTTCGGCGATTTCGAGACACTCGGCGACTGTGCGAACAATGCCCGGGAAAGTTAACTGTCCCTTTAGAAACGCTGCAACTGCACACTCATTGGCCGCATTAAGGACATTTGGTGCCGAACCACCAGTATTCATAGCAGATCTTGCCACTTTCAGTGCTGGAAATCGGTTCTGATCCGGCGCCTCGAACGTCAGCTCGCTGATTTTGACAAGGTCGAGACGCGGCGTTGGCGCGGCCATCCGAGACGGCCAGGCGAGCGAATAGGCGATTGGCGTTCGCATGTCAGGGTTCGCCAGCTGCGCCATGACTGATCCGTCACAAAAACTGACGAGGCAATGCACAATCGATTGGGGGTGAACCACCACATCGAGCTGCTCCGCAGTCACCGGGAACAAATGAAAGGCTTCAATTAATTCAAGGCCCTTGTTCATCAAAGTGGCAGAGTCGATCGTGATTTTTGCGCCCATGGTCCAGTTCGGATGGCAGAGCGCCTGATCTGGCGTTGCTGCGGCAATGCGCTCCGGCGACCACGTCCGAAACGGCCCGCCGGAAGCCGTGATTGTGATGCACTCGACATGCTTCGACTGGTCAACTCCCAAAGCCTGCTGCACTGCACAATGTTCAGAATCGACTGGTAGCAGGGCTGTTCCCGCGGCATTCACTTCCCGCATAAAGAGCTCGCCCGCTGCCACCAGGCATTCCTTGTTGGCCAGGGCGACACGGGAGCCCTGGCGCGCCGCTGCGAGGCTTGGACGCAGCCCCGCTACGCCGACGATGGCTGCCACGACGCAATCCGCTGCTTCCGCACCGGCTTCGATGAGCGCGTTTTCGCCGGCGGCTGCCTGAATGCCCGATCCGGAAAGCGCGTCTTTCAAGTCCTGGTAAAGTGCTTCATCGGCAATGACAGCCCTTGTCGCGTTGTGTGCGACAGCCAGTTCGGCCAGCTTTGCGACGTTGGAGTGTGCCGTTAGTGCGACGACTTCGAAATCACCATTGGCGCGGCCAATCAGATCCAACGTGCTTTCGCCGATCGACCCCGTTGCTCCGAGAACGCTGACCCGACGAGGTTGATTGTGTCCCCTGCCTACAGGTCGACGCGTCGCGCTCTGGGTGTCCATCTCGTCCTTCTTCGCTAGCACGCCGCCTCCGACCTGATTCCAGTCTTACCTAGTTAAGATACAGCAACGCCCGCGCCGGCCAATCCGGATTTATGAGGATGGCCATAAGAGTGCTGAGTAATGTGGCCGCGACCACACCGTCCAATCGGTCCAGGACACCGCCGTGCCCCGGAATGAGATTACTGGCATTCTTGAGCCCATGTACGCGCTTAAAGGCCGATTCGACGAGATCGCCTGCGAACCCCGCCAATCCAAGAGCCAATCCGGTTCCGGCTAGTTGCCATCCACTCGCAGTCGCCAGAAACTGCGCAAAAACAATCCCGGCAATCACACTGGCCGCTAAACCGCCAATCGCGCCCGACCAGGTCTTGTTCGGCGTCAGACGGGGCCATAGGCGTGGTCCACCGACGGTACGTCCAACCATCATCGCAAATGTATCATGGGCCCACACGATGCACAGAATGAATAATACGGCTATCGCACCCAACTCGACGTCGTTGCGCATCCAAACGAGTCCAATTGCCGGCAGCCCGACATAGAGCGCGCCAATGCCAGACCAAAATCCCGATTTTCCGAGGTTGATGATGGCAAGGGCGCCGCTACCGGCTGCGACGACCGTGAGTGCAATCAGCGGTCCGGCCAAGACGGTCCCGAGGCTGGCGACCACCGCCGTAGCAGCATGCAGAACGAAACTGGAATCCACGGACTGCGCACGCACAGCGCAGCCCCACTCCCAACACATAGCCACGCCCAGGACAGCCACGAGCACAGCGAATGGAAACGTTCCGGCCCACAAACAAGCCAATGAAATCAAGATCAAAACAGTGGCAGACAACAGTCGTGCGACGAGCTCGCTGCTGTCAATTTGCAAGGCCATTTTCAGATCCGGTCCTAACCGACACCGATTGCAGATCAAGCACTGGAGCGTTGCGTCAAGCCACCGTAACGGCGCTCTCGCGCCCGGAAACGCTCAATCGCGGTCCGCAGCAGGTCGATACCAAATTCCGGCCAATACTCGTCGAGGAAGACAAGCTCTGTGTACGCGCACTGCCAAAGCAGGAAGTTTGACAGCCGCTCTTCGCCACTCGTCCGAATTAGCAGGTCGGGATCGGGCAGATCCACGGTATCCAATTCGGCTCCCAAATGCTCCGGGGTAATACTGTCTGGATCAAGCGATCCGGCGGCAACTCGCGCGGCTAGTCGTCGTGCGGCCGCCGCAATCTCGTTTCGGGACCCATAATTGAACGCGATGATCAGGGTCATTTTGTCGTTGTGCGCCGTCAATCGGACGGCATCGTCGATCATCGCAAGCAGCTCACGGTCGACACTCGCTCGTTCGCCGATAACCCGGACGCGAATGCCATTGTGATGGAGTTGCGCCAGATCATGTCGGATAAAGCGCTTGAACAAGCCCATGAGGTCGTTGACCTCGCTGGCGGGTCGCGACCAGTTCTCCGTCGAAAAGCTGTACAGAGTGAGGTAACCGATGCCGAGTTCTACGGCGGCCTTCACCGTTCGCCGTACGGCCTCCACCCCCATGCGATGGCCGATCGCGCGCGGCAGCCCGCGCTGGTGCGCCCAGCGCCCATTGCCGTCCATGATGATTGCCACATGCTCCGGCGGCCGGAGATCATCGATCGCTTCAGACGATTGCGCAAACCATTCGGCCACGATTGTAAAGGCCTCTTCCTGTCGTAACTTGCCTGCGGTCCAACTTGGCTCACGCCGATGCCACACTACACCGTATTAATTTCCTGTTCCTTTTGGGCCAGCATGGCATCAATCTCAGCAATCATCTTGTCAGTCAGTGACTGAACGTTCGTACCGTTCTTCTTATGCTCGTCTTCGCTGATTTCTCCGTCCTTCGCGAGCTTTTTCGAGACATCATTGCCATCGCGGCGGACATTACGCACAGCAACACGTGCCGTCTCAGTGTATTTGTGGGCGACTTTGACTAGTTCCTGGCGACGTTCCTGGGTCAAAGCCGGCACGGGGAGGCGCAGCATGGTGCCATCAACAATGGGGTTGAGGCCCAGATTCGATTCCCGGATGGCTCGGTCGACAGCGGAGACCGCAGCCTTGTCCCAGACTTGTACGGACAGCATCCGGGGCTCCGGCACGGACACTGTTCCGACCTGATTGAGAGGCATCTTCTGACCGTAGACATCAACCACGATCGGATCGAGCATGGTGGCGCTGGCGCGGCCTGTCCTGAGGCCACCGAAATCGCGCTTCAGCGCGTCGGCAACTCCCTTCATCCGCTTCTCCAGGTCTTTCAAATCAAACGTTTCCGTTGCCATGACAGTGTCTCCCAGGTGTTGGGGCCGGCTGCGGCAGCCCGCCACAGAACCTATACTCCCGGCGCCAACAGGCGGTCGATGGCACGATTCTAGGCCGCCTACTTAATAATCGTGCAATGAGCCTCGCCGGTCAGCACTTTCAAGATGTTATTCGGCTCTTTGATGGAAAACACAATTACCGGAAGATGGTTGTCGCGGGCAAGCGCAATAGCGGCACCGTCCATCACCTTGAGATCCCGCGCGAGCACTTCGGCATATCCGAGTTCACTGTAGCGCACCGCTTCTGCGTCGAGCTTCGGGTCGGCTGAATACACGCCGTCGACCTGCGTCGCCTTGCCTACGACGTCACAATCCATTTCAACGGCGCGCAATGCAGCCGTCGTATCGGTTGTAAAGTAGGGATTGCCGGTTCCCGCCGCAAAAATCACGACCCGGCCAAGCCCAAGATGGTGCAATGCCTTTGGGCGAACGTAAGATTCACAGACCGTCGGCATCGGGATGGCGGACAGGACGCGGGCCGGAATATTGGACTGCTCAAGGGCATTCTGGAAGGCCAGCGCGTTCATAACGGTCGCCAGCATCCCCATATAGTCTGCTGTCGCTCGGTCCATGCCGTCGGCCGCGCCTTTCAAGCCCCGGAATATGTTGCCGCCGCCGACAACCACACAGATTTCTGCGCCGGCTGCGACGGCCACTCCGACATCTGCCGCGATACGTTGTGCCGTTGCAACGTCGAAGCCATAGCCCGCGGGACCCATCAGTGCCTCGCCCGAAAGCTTCAGGAGAAGACGCTTGTATTTGAGATTGTTCGCGCCTGTCATGGTTCCCTCACGTTTCAGCTCAAATGCCATGGCCAATGAGCGGGGTCTGGGCAACCTGTCGAATAGCGCAGCTATGCGGACCCGCAAAGCCCTAAACAGAGACATGCGCCAGATTGCCGACAACAGAAAAGGGGCCGGCAATTTGTGTGGCCAGCCCCCTTTCAAATCATCAACGTGGAATGCCTAGCTGGTCCCGGCCACTGCGGCGACCTCGGCAGCGAAGTCATCTTCCTTCTTTTCGATGCCTTCGCCCAGCGCATACCGAACGAAACCGGCGATCTTGACGGGTGCACCGATGTCGCCTTCGGCGGCCTTGAGAGCCTTTTCAACGGACGCCTTGCCGTCGATGACAAACGTCTGCTGCGGCAGCACCACCTGTTGGAAGAATTCCTTGCGTAGCCGCCCTTCGACCATTTTTTCAATGATCTCCTGCGGTTTACCCGATTCTTTCGCCTGCTCGAGGTAGATCGCGCGCTCCTTCTCGATGACCGACGAATCCAGTTCGTCCACCGTCAAAGCCAGTGGCGCGGCGGCGGCGATATGCATGGCAAGTTGGCGCCCGAATTCCTTCAGCTTGCCCTTATCGCCCGCGCTTTCCA
>JBPCWB010000702.1:0-3478 GCA_051009955.1 Hyphomicrobiaceae bacterium
GCTGCACGAATATGCCTGGCGTGTGGATGAGATCCGGATCGAGGCTGCCGACCGGCACCAGTTCCTCGACCTCAGCAACGGTGAAAACGCCGGACATCGCGCACACCGGATTAAAGTTGCGCGCGGCCTTGCGGTAAATGAGGTTGCCTTGAGCATCGCCCTTCCAGGCCTTAACGATGGCGAGGTCAGCCTTGATGCCGCGTTCAAGGATGTAGGTCTCGCCGTCGAAATCCTTATGCTCTTTGCCTTCTGCGATCTGAGTCCCGACGCCGGTCTTGGTGTAGAATCCGGGAATGCCGGACCCACCGGCGCGCAGCCGCTCGGCGAGTGTGCCTTGAGGATTGAATTCGATTTCCAACTCGCCTGCCAAATACTGACGCATGAACTCGTCGTTCTCACCCACGTAAGAGCTGACCATCTTCTTCACCTGCCTCGTCTGAAGCAGCAGCCCAAGGCCGAAATCGTCGACACCTGCGTTGTTTGAGACGATCGTCAGATGCTTGGCTCCGGCATCGCGAATTGCGGTGATCAGGTTCTCCGGTATCCCACACAATCCGAAGCCGCCGGCGGCAATCAGCATGCCGTCCTTCAGCACCCCATCCAGCGCCTCGGCGGCACCGGTACTGACCTTTTTCATTGCTGCCTCCTGTCTGTCGGCCGAGTTTGCTAAGACCTAGGCCGCTAATTGTAATCCAAGGATGTCGCGTGCCTGCTGCCAGCTGGCAACCGGGCGCTCGTACTTCTCACAAATTTCAGCTGCGCGCTTGACCAGGGCCGCGTTGGATGGCGCCAGTGTGTTCCGGTCGAGACGCACGTTGTCTTCCATGCCGGTACGGACGTGCCCACCCTCGGCAATACACCATTCATTCAGTTTGATTTGATTGGGTCCGATGCCGGCGCCGCACCACTTGGCATCGGGGGCGATCCGACCGATTGTCGCGCGATAGAAATCGAAGACTTCGCGGTCGCCCGGCATGGCGTTCTTGATGCCCATGACGAACTGCACGTAGAGCGGTCCCGTCAAGCGACCGTCCTCGACCATCTTCACGGCTTGAAAGATGTGTGAGAGGTCAAAGGCCTCGATCTCCGGCTTGACGTTGTACGTCTTCATTTCTGAGGCCAGCCAATCGATCAGGTCGGGTGAATTTTCATAGACCCGGGTTGGGAAGTTGTTCGAGCCGACTGACAAAGATGCCATATCTGGCTTGAGCGAGAGCATGCCACCGCGCTCGTGACCGGTGCCGGATCGTCCGCCTGTCGAGAGCTGGACGATCATGCCCGGACAGTGCTTGCGCAGCCCTTCCGTGAGCCGCGCGAACTTTTCCGGGTCGGACGTTGGTGTCTGATCATCATTGCGGACATGACAGTGCGCAATGCTGGCCCCGGCTTCGAAGGCTTCGTGCGTCGACTCGATCTGCTCGGCGACTGTGATGGGAACGGCCGGATTGTCCTTCTTGGTCGGAACCGAACCGGTAATGGCGACGCAGATGATACAAGGGTTTGACATAGACTCTCCCAGGTCTGAACCTAAAGCATGGCAAGCTTGGTGCCGATGTTCCGGAACGTTGTTTTGACGCGGCGGACCGTACCGGTTTGCGAACGCATGACGACGGTTTCGGTTTCCGCGAATTCGCCGCGGAAATGAACGCCTTCCAATAGCGAACCGTCGGTGATGCCGGTGGCCGAGAAGATCACATCACCGGCAGCCATATCGTCGATGCTGTACTTTTTGCTGACATCGGCGCCCATTTGTTCGGCCCGTTGTCGTTCAGCGTCGGACGAAGGCAACAGCCGGCCCTGCATCTGACCTCCGGTGCACTGCAGGGCAGCAGCAGCGAGAACGCCCTCGGGCGCACCGCCCGACCCCATGTAGATGTCGATCCCGGTTTGTGTCGGATCCGTTGTCCAGATGACACCAGCAATATCGCCATCGGGAATCAATTGTACCGCTGCGCCAGCTTCACGCACCGCCGCAATCAATTCAGCATGACGTGGACGATCGAGGATGCACGCGGTGATCTCGTCGACGGGCACGCCCTTGGCTTTGGCCAGCGCAGTGATGTTCTCGGCCGGTGCCGCGTCAAGATCGACTACGCCCTCAGGAAGGCCGGGACCAACAGCGATCTTGTCCATGTACATGTCTGGTGCATGGAGAAGTCCGCCCCGCTCCGCGATGGCCAGCACGGCCAGCGCGTTCGGCATGGCTTTTGCACAAATCGTCGTGCCTTCGAGCGGATCGACGGCAATGTCGACGGCCGGGCCTTCACCGGTGCCAACCTTCTCTCCGATGTACAGCATCGGCGCCTCGTCCATCTCGCCTTCGCCGATGACAACCAGTCCATCGATGTTGATGCGGCCGAGTTCCTTGCGCATGGCGTCCGTTGCAGCCTGGTCGGCGGCCTTGACGTCTCCACGGCCACGCAGCTTAGCGGCAGCAATGGCTGCGCCTTCGGTTACGCGACCGACCTCCAAAACGAGCGTGCGCCCCAGCATATCCACGTCCTCCTGACCCCAGCACGCGCTCCCGCAAATCGAGGCGCGATGACATTTATCCCATTTGTTCTATTCGAATCATCTGCGGTGCGTGAGCGATTTTTCCGTCTTTCTCAATGGCCTCGAGTGCTGAGCGCATGGCGGCTTCGGTTGTTTCGTGCGTAATCAGCATGACGGACGTCGGACTGCCAAGCTCGGGCCGCACACCGGTTCCCGGGAGCTGATGCCTGGGACGGCGCTGTACGATGCTCTCCAGCGACACGTCCTGCTCGGCCATTCGCGTTGCGACCGCGGCCATGGCGCCGGGCCGGTCATACACCGACAGTCGGACATAATAGGCGCCCTGATGTTGTCCGAGCCGTGCCCGACGGTAGGGTGCGAGTGCGCGGGCCGGCGTGACAAATGGCGCGCCAACGCTGCCGCGCGCGACGTCGCCGATATCGCCCATCACCGCCGAGGCCGTCGCCTCCGCACCTGCGCCGGGGCCGACCAAAAGCAGGTTGCCGACAAAATCTCCATCGATGGCGACGCAGTTGGTTACACCGGAGACTTCGGCAATGGCGGAATGCTTGGCCACCATCGTGGGATGGACGCGCTGTTCGATGCCGCTTTCGGTTCTCAATGCAACGCCGAGCAGCTTGATGCGATAGCCGAGTTCATCGGCCGCCTCGATGTCTGCCGGCGTGATCGTCTCGATGCCTTCGAGATGGATCTGATCAAATGCGACCTGGGTGCCAAAGGCGATACTGGTGAGCAGGGCAAGTTTGTGGGCCGCGTCGTGTCCGCCGATATCGAATGTCGGGTCAGCCTCCGCATAACCGAGTTCCTGCGCATCGCGCAAAACATCCTCGAAAGGCAGCCCCTCTTCCTGCATCTTGGTCAGGATGTAATTGCTGGTTCCGTTGAGGATTCCGTAGATGCGGGTGACCGCGTTTCCGACCAGAGCCTCGCGCAAACTTTTGATAACCGGGATGCCGCCGGCCAC
>JBPCWB010000703.1:0-3472 GCA_051009955.1 Hyphomicrobiaceae bacterium
ATCGCCCAGAGCAAAAGCGCCAGCGCTGGAAAGCGGCGCGCGCACCCTTTGGGCTTGACCTCTTCGGATTGATCAGAATTGGCGGACACCAAGTCTACCCTCTTTTCCCCATTCGCATCGAGGCGGCAAAACCGACCGATGTGTCCTCGCCGCCTCAAGCTCTTCAGCCTTTGCGACAATGCGATGGCAGGCTTGTGCCCGCCCAATTCTGCCAGCCCGCGACCGAGCTTCAGTAGATTATCAATGTGGGGAAAATAAAAAGGCGGGGCGATGCCGATGGCATCCCCCCGCTCGGGAAAACTCCCTAGACTTGGACCTTTATTGAAATTTTCCAGACCGATCGACCAGTCCCAGAATCATCGGCTGAGGCACAATGTGCGAGCTTGGCATGTGCGTCAAGCCAACTCGTAAATCTTCTTCAGAAGAAGAACAGGGAATTGGCGCAGGCTATCGGTTGGACGATTGGCAGAGGTACATACCTCACTGAACCGAGGGCCTGCCTATCAAACCTTGCGTCAGCAATCGTCGTCAGCTTGCAAAGCATCGCATCGAATTATGTGACACAGATCTCCATCGCACGGCGGACGGTCAGCAAGCAGATTCTGTCGATACTGCGGCTAAATCGGCCATGCGGGCTGAACCCGCACTGATTGACTCGGATGACGGGCGGGCCGCCCAAGCGCTTGACAAGCTCGTCACCGGAAAGCGCGGCGGCGCGCCGCGAACGCTATTCGGGCTGGATGGAAATTTCCCGCACGCAAGGGTTTTGCACTGCGGGCCAATTTTAGCTACCGAGCAGGCTGCGAACGAGGCAAGTTGGCCGCCACTTAACCCATCACGGTGCCTTTCTGTGCTAGGCTCAGCCACCCTCGGCCCCCTATTCACCGGCGTTGGACGTGAAGCAAAAGCGCATCTTACTGATCATCGGCGGCGGCATTGCCGCCTACAAGTGCCTGGACCTAATCCGCCGTTTGCGCGAGCAGGGCGTCGGCGTACGCGCCGTCATGACCCGAGCGGCAGCGCAGTTCATCACACCGCTTTCGGTCGGCGCGCTGAGCAATGATCGCGTCTTCACTGACCTTTTTGACCTGAACGATGAGCGCGAGATCGGCCACATCCGCCTCTCCCGCGAGGCCGATCTTGTGATCGTTGCTCCGGCGACAGCGGATCTATTGGCCAAAATGGCCGGTGGGCATGCTAACGACCTAGCCAGCACCGTTCTGATGGCGACAGACAAGCCGGTCCTGGTGGCCCCGGCCATGAACCCGCGCATGTGGCTGCACCCTGCAACCCGGCGAAACGTCACGCAGCTTCAAACTGACGGCATTCATTTCGTCGGCCCGAACGAGGGCGAGATGGCCGAGCGCGACGAATCCGGTCCGGGGCGACTTGCCGAAGTGCCGCAGATCATCGCTGCGGCAGAACCGCACCTCGCAGACAGCAACGCCGCGCAAGCTGTCACGAGCTTGCACGCCCTGAGGCCGCTCACAGGACGCCATGTGCTGGTGACCTCCGGGCCTACACACGAGCCGATCGATCCCGTGCGCTACATCGCCAACCGCTCTTCAGGCAAGCAAGGTCATGCCATTGCCAAGGCCGCGTTCGCGCTCGGTGCGCGAGTGACGCTCGTAACCGGCCCGGTCACGCTCGCCGATCCGGCGGGAGTCGCAACCGTCCATGTGGAAACTGCTCAGCAAATGTTCGAGTCCGTGCGCCATAGCCTGCCGGCCGATATCGCTGTGTTCGCCGCCGCCGTCGCAGACTGGCGATCGACCACCGCACCCGGCGAAAAAATCAAGAAGAGCGGCGAACGGCTTGCCATCGATCTCGTTGAGAACCTGGACATCCTCGCAACTGTCGCCACGCTGGACGCTAAGCGGCCACCGCTCGTCATCGGTTTCGCGGCGGAAACGCAGAACGTGATCGCCCACGCTCAGAAAAAGCTAAAGACCAAGGGAGCAGATTGGATCGCCGCCAACGATGTCTCTCCGGAGACGCACGTTTTGGGCGGTGACAGCAACGCCGTGCACCTGGTGACGCCCGGCGGCGTCGAGAGCTGGCCGCAAATGTCGAAGGATAACGTTGCCGAGCGGTTGCTGCTGCGAGCAGCCGAGCACCTGAGACGAAATACGGCAGCAGCAGAATGACGGCCGCGCGGTCGACGGGCCGCATTCGCGTACGCATCATGCGGCTCGGTCATGCGCTGAACCTGCCTTTGCCGACCTACCAATCGAAAGGGGCTGCTGGCCTCGACCTCGTCGCCGCCATCGATACGCAACACCCAATCACGCTCGCATCGGGCGCTCGCGCGCTTGTGCCGACCGGGCTTATCCTTGAGCTGCCCGCGGGATACGAAGCGCAGGTGCGCCCGCGCTCCGGTCTTGCGCTCAACTACGGAATCACCGTTCTCAATAGCCCCGGCACCATCGACAGCGATTATCGCGGTGAGGTTTCGGTGGTGCTTGCAAATCTAGGGTATGCTCCGTACGAGATTCGCAGAGGCGAACGTATCGCACAGCTGGTCATTGCGCCCGTGGTACGCGCTGATCTCGTTGAAGTCTCGAAAATCTCCGATACGGCGCGGGGCGGAGGCGGATTCGGATCTACCGGAACGGCGCCCGCAAAAGCCAAACAGACCCGAAAAACTACTCAAACAAAGAAAGCGGTACCCGCAAAAAAGACATCCGTAAAATCTCGTTCGCGTAGCGCAGGCGGAGGCAAACGCTGACTGCCTGATCAAGCCCGTCACTCGCACCGGGCATACTTCGTGGTATCTTTATAGTTGTGAATATCGGCCGCGAGAAGCCGCATCATTGAACGACCGGTGGGAACAGACAAGACAAGGCAGGACCTTATGAACGATACTTCTGAATTCAAAACGCTTGCAGCCACCAAGAAGTGGGGGAGAGGGCAGGTTTACAACTCGATAGCCGAGACAATAGGCCATACCCCCCTCGTCCGGCTGTCGAAAATCATGGCGGAGGCCAAGACCAAAGCCGATATTCTGATGAAGCTGGAGTTCTTCAACCCGCTCTCGTCGGTAAAGGACCGCATTGGCGTCTCCATGATCGACACCCTGGAAGCAGAAGGGCGCATCACACCCGGCAAAACAGTCTTGGTCGAGCCTACCTCCGGCAACACCGGCATCGGCCTGGCCTTCGTTGCCGCAGCACGCGGTTACCGGCTGATCCTCGTCATGCCGGAATCGATGTCGATTGAGCGCCGCAAGATCCTCACCTTTCTCGGCGCGGAGCTGGAGCTGACGCCGGCGGCTGGCGGGATGCCCGTTGCGGTGGAGCGCGCCAATGAACTGGCTAAGACGCTTGCCAATGCTGTCATTCCCGGACAGTTCGACAACCCCGCCAATCCACTCGTGCATGAGAAGACGACGGCGGAGGAGATCTGGAGCGACACCGACGGCAAGGTCGACGTCCTCATCATCGGCGTCGGCACAGGCGGCACGCTTACAGGG